>JBKOYU010000921.1:0-2797 GCA_046725575.1 Actinomycetota bacterium
GGCCAGCACGCTGCCGGGGAAGTTGTCCGCGCCGTACACCCGCATCGTGGTGTCGGTGAACTGCACCACCGACGCCTGGAAGTGGGTGGCGTCGTTGTCGGCGCCGGTTTTGTCGGCGTCCTTCTCGAAGCCGTCGATCAAGCCATTTGCGGCGTCGAGGCGTCCGGTCGCCGCGCCGACGGTGCGCATGTTGTCCTGCCACTTCGCGCCGGGCGGACCGGTGAACACCGTCGGGGCGATCGCCGTCAGCTCCGGGTAGGCATCCGGCGTCAGCGCCTGAGAGCCCAGGATCAGGTCGGGGTTGGCCGACTTGATGGCCTGCATGTCCGGCTCGCTGCGCGAGCCGGCCCCGGGAACGTCGTGCACGACGGTGCCGAGATACGACGGCTGGCCGGTAGAGCCGTCGGGCAATGCGGCGGCGACGATTCTCGACTGCAGCCCCAGCGCGCACAGGGCGTCTAGCTGGTCGCCCGACAGCGCGACGATGCGCTGCGGGTCGGCCCGCACGGTGGTGGTACCCGCCGCGTGGCGGACCTCACGATCCGGCGGGCCCGGGTCGAGTGCGGCGGGATCGGGTGCGCAGGATTCGTCGGGCCTGCGCTGATTGCCGAGCACGCCCGCGTCGGCGATCTTGGTGGTGCTGGTGATGACCGACTGCTGCCCGGCCGTCGACGGCGGGCTTTCTCCCTGCGATCCGCAGCCGCTTGCCAGCGTCACGACCACGGCGGTGACCACTGCGGCGGAGGCGGCGCCAACGCCCGTCCGCCGCCAGCTGATCAGCACGTCGCCGACGGTAACATCCGGGCTGCTCGCTGCAGGTCAGGCCGCCAACCTCGGATGTCGCTGTGCATTTACGACAGTTTGTAGGACCCATGCCGACATGCGGCCCGCAGAGAGTTAGGATTCGGGACAAGACTGCGGGGATGTCCCGACTGGATGTTTGGAGGACCTGTTGGTAGCCGAAGCGCCCCCAATCGGAGAACTCGAGGCTCGCCGTCCGTTCCCGGCCCGGCTCGGTCCCAAAGGCAACCTGGTCTACAAGCTCGTCACGACCACCGATCACAAGCTGATCGGCATCATGTACTGCGTCGCCTGCATGGTGTTCTTCTTCATCGGCGGGTTGATGGCGCTGTTCATGCGCACCGAGCTCGCGGTGCCCGGGCTGCAGTTCCTGTCGAACGAGCAGTTCAACCAGTTGTTCACCATGCACGGCACGGTGATGCTGCTGTTCTATGCGACCCCGATCGTGTTCGGGTTCGCCAATCTGGTGCTGCCGCTGCAGATCGGTGCCCCCGATGTCGCGTTCCCGCGGCTCAACGCGTTGTCGTTCTGGCTGTTCCTGTTCGGCGCGATGATTGCGATCGCCGGCTTCATCACCCCGGGCGGCGCCGCCGACTTCGGCTGGACCGCCTACTCGCCGTTGACCGACGCCATCCACTCACCGGGCGCCGGCGGTGACCTGTGGATCCTGGGGCTGGCCGTAGCCGGTCTTGGCACCATCCTCGGTGGCGTCAACATGATCACCACCGTGGTCTGCATGCGCGCGCCCGGCATGACGATGTTCCGGATGCCGATCTTCACCTGGAACATCATGGTGACGTCCATCCTGGTGCTGCTGGCGTTCCCGTTGCTGACCGCGGCACTGTTCGGGCTGGCCGCCGACCGCCGCCTCGGTGCGCACATCTACGACCCGGCCAACGGCGGCGTGCTGCTGTGGCAACACCTGTTCTGGTTCTTCGGCCACCCCGAGGTGTACATCATCGCGCTGCCGTTCTTCGGCATCGTCAGTGAGATCTTCCCGGTGTTTTCCCGCAAGCCGATCTTCGGCTACACCACGCTGATCTACGCGACGCTGTCCATCGCCGCGCTGTCGATGGCGGTGTGGGCGCACCACATGTACGCCACCGGCGCCGTGCTGCTGCCGTTCTTCTCCTTCATGACGTTCCTGATCGCGGTGCCCACCGGTATCAAGTTCTTCAACTGGATCGGCACGATGTGGAAGGGCCAGTTGACGTTTGAAACACCGATGCTGTTCTCGATCGGCTTCCTGGTGACCTTCCTGCTCGGTGGCCTGTCCGGCGTGTTGCTGGCCAGCCCGCCGATTGACTTCCACGTCACCGACTCGTACTTCGTGGTCGCGCACTTCCACTACGTGCTGTTCGGCACGATCGTGTTCGCCACCTTCGCCGGCATCTATTTCTGGTTCCCGAAGATGACCGGCCGGCTGCTCGATGAGCGGCTGGGCAAGCTGCACTTCTGGCTGACGCTTATCGGCTTTCACACCACGTTCCTGGTGCAGCACTGGCTGGGCGACGAGGGCATGCCGCGCCGCTACGCCGACTACCTGCCCAGCGACGGGTTCACGACCCTGAACGTCGTTTCGACAGTCGGGTCGTTCATCCTTGGCGTGTCGATGCTTGCGTTCACCTGGAACGTGTTCAAGAGCTGGCGCTACGGCGAGCCGGTGACGGTCGACGACCCGTGGGGCTACGGCAACTCGCTGGAGTGGGCGACCAGTTGCCCGCCGCCGCGGCACAACTTCTACGAGCTGCCCCGAATCCGTTCGGAGCGGCCGGCATTCGAGCTGCACTATCCGCACATGGTGGATCGGATGCGGGCCGAAGCCCACGTCGGCCGAACCCATCATGCGGGCGAGCTTGAGCCCGTGGACCAATTGAGCTGATGGCCCGTCGCGGCGTTCGGGGGTGAGTACGCCGAAGGTGTCGGTGCTGATCACCGTCACCGGACACGATCAACCGGGTGTGACGTCGGCGCTGTTCGAGGTGCTGTCGCGGCA
>JBKOYU010000836.1:0-26396 GCA_046725575.1 Actinomycetota bacterium
GCTCCAGTCCACCGACTTGGCCATGAGCTCCTTGGTGGTCGCGATGGCCAGCGGCCCGTTGGCGGTGATGCGCTCTGCGAGCTCGATCGCCCCGGCCAGCGCCTCACCGGGTTCGGTCAGCACGTTGACGAAGCCCCACGCCTCGCCCTGCTCTGCGGTGAAGCTGTCGCCGGTCAGCGCGAGTTCGAGGGCCTTCTGGTACGGAATTCGCTTCTGCAAACGCAATAGCCCACCGCCTGCCGCGACCAGGCCACGCTTGACTTCGGGAATGCCGAACTTCGCGCTGCGTGACGCCACGACCAGGTCGGTGGCGAGCACGACCTCGGTGCCGCCGGCCAATGCGTAGCCCTCGACGGCGGAGATGAGCGGTTTGCGCGGCGGCCGTTCGGTGAAGCCGATGCCCCGACCGGGGATCGCCACGACCTCGCCCGCGGCGAAGGCCTTCAGGTCCATGCCTGAGCAGAAGTTGCCACCCGCGCCGGTGATCACGGCCACGGACAGATCGGCGTCCTCGTCCAGTTCGTCGACCGCATCGGCCAGGCCCTGGCTCACCGCCAGGTTCACCGCGTTCCGCGCGTCCGGCCGATTGATCGTGATGACAAGCACGCGCCCGCGCCGCTCCGTGAGAATTTCGTCCGACACCCTTGACCCTTCACCTCTCGCCTGATTTTGCTAGGAGAGCTTACTATAGGTCTTACAGTAGAAGAGCGAGAAGGTGTAGGGCGCCATCGACCGGATGGTTCCCGGTAAGGTTGACGGTAACGGCCGAGCGGCGACACGCATGCGAAGACGCAGTTCAGACGGTGGCTGCCGGTAGATTCAAGTCCACCAACCCGTGCGCGGGGGCTGCGTGCGCAGCATTGATATTGATGGAGGTGCCCTTCGTGGCCAAGCAAGCAACCGCTGAGAAGCGTCAGCGACGCGAGCGTGGGTCCATCAATCCCGACGACATCATCAAGGGCGCATTCGAGCTCGCGGAAGAGGTCGGCATCGACAACTTGAGCATGCCGCTGCTCGGGAAGCACCTCGGTGTCGGAGTCACAAGCATCTACTGGTACTTCCGCAAGAAGGACGATCTGCTCAACGCGATGACGGATCGGGCGCTGCGGCAGTATGTCTTCGCCACGCCCTACGTCGAGGCCAAGGACTGGCGCGAGACGTTGCGCAATCATGCGCGCACGATGCGAAAAGCGTTCATGGGCAACCCGATTCTGTGCGACCTGATTCTCATTCGGTCGGCGCTCAGCCCGCGGGCGGCCAAGCTCGGCGTGCAGGAGGTGGAGAAGGCGATCGGCAGCCTGGTGGAGGCCGGCCTATCGCCCGAGGACGCGTTCGACATGTACTCCGCGGTTTCGGTGCATGTCCGTGGATCGGTGGTGCTGCAGCGGCTTCGGGACAAGAATCGGGCGGCCGACGAGGGGCCGAGCGACATCGAGGAGACGATGACGATCGACCCCGAAACCACCCCGCTGCTGGCCCAGGTGACGGCGAAGGGACAACACATCGGCGCGGCCGACGAGAAGAACTTCGAGTTCGGCCTCGAGTGCATCCTTGACCATGCTGGCCGGCTCATTGAGCAGAGCGGCAAGAAGCCCGTGAAGGCCGCGCGCAAGGCGACCAAGGCGACGGGCCCGCGCACGCGCTCGAAGGCCGCCGCCGCGCGCTGACTTTGGACGCCGAATGTGGGCTTGTGCTACGCCAAACGCCCGAAGCGTGCGTTAAACCAACGCTCGGCAGGTAGTCATAGAAAACTGCCCACGTAGCGAGCGACACCGAATTTGTCGCTCTGTACGTGGGCAGTTTGGATATATAGCCTCGGCCGCGAGATCAGACCTCGATGACGACCGCGCCGCCCTGGCCACCGCCCGCGCACATCGCCGCGACGCCGATGCCTCCGCCACGCCGCTGCAACTCGTACACCAGTGTGGTCACCATGCGCGCACCGGACGCGGCAATGGGATGGCCCAGGCTGCAACCGCTTCCGGAGAAGTTGACCAGCTCTTCGTCGAGCCTATATTCGCGGCACGCCGCGATCGGCACCGACGCGAACGCCTCGTTGATCTCCCACAGCGCAACATCCGACGGCTTCAACCCGGCCCGCTGCAGCACCTTGCCGATCACCTTGACGGCACCCAGCCCGCAATCGCGAGGAGCGACACCCGCTGCGGCCCAAGCCTTCACGGTTGCCAACTTCGTCAGCTTCTCGGCATCGGCGTAGGCGTAGTCGACGAGTGCCACCGCGGCGGCAGCGTCGTTGGTACCGCTGCTATTGCCCGCGGTAATCGAGAACCCTTCGATCTCCGGATGCAGAACCTTCAGCTCGGCGAGCTTCTCGACGGTGGTGTCGCGGCGCGGGTGTTCGTCGACGCTGAAGTCGACCACTGATCCGTCGAACTGCTGGACCTTCAGCGGGATGATCTCGTCGACGAACTTGCCCGCGCCGATCGCGGCGATGGCGCGTTGATGTGACCGCGCCGCCCAGGCGTCCATCTCCTCGCGGGTGATCCCGACGGCTTGCGCGGTGTTCCAGCCGACGGTGATCGACATGTCTTTGCAGGGCGCATCCGGCGTCTCCGGATGGGTGGGCGGCATCCACCGCTCCTCGAACTTCAGCTCGGGGCCCGGGATCCGCTGGTTCATCAGCGGTGTCATCGACAGCGACTGCACGCCGCCGGCAATCAGCGCGCGCTCCATGCCGGAGCCGATCTGTGCGGCGGCATTTCCGATCGCCGTGAGGCTGCCGGCGCAGTGCCGGTTCACCGCCTGACCGGGGATGTCTTCCATGCCCGTCGCCGCAGCCGCGTAGCGGGCGAGATCGCCGCCGCCGTAATGCGATTCGGCGAAGATGATGTCGTCGAACGCGCTGGGGTCGACGCCGGAGCGGCGGACCACCTCAGGCAGCACGGTCGTGATCAGCGTCTCGGGGGGTGTGTTGACCAGCGTCCCCTTGAACGACCGGCCGATGGCTGTCCTGGCGGCACCGACGATGACGGGTGTTGGCATGTTTGGAGACCTCGGCTTTCGGCGTTAACGACTTTACAAAAGTAGCAGATACTGTATCGCTGTCAGTAGGTGACCAGCGTCACTCCGGCTCGGGCACGTAGAAGTGCTCGTCACGCAGCCCGAACGCCTCGTTGGTTCCGTGCTGCGCCCGCGTCTTGACGAAATTGAATTCCCCCGGCGCGAACTGCAGGTTCGTCCCGAACGCGTGGAACAGGTAGCTGGCAGATGGACGACCGCTCCACCCATATTGCCGCGGCGCACGGAGATCAGCCCGTCCGTCTCCAGGATGTGGATCGCTTCGCGCAGCGCCGGTGGGCTCACCCCGAACTCGGAGAACAGGCTCTCCTGCGACGGCAACACGTCGCCTTCCTTGAGCCGGCCCGACAGGATGTCTTCCCGCAGCCGGGAGGCCACGATCTCGGCCACCCGCGGTTGACGAATGCGCTGCACGACCACTAGTTCTTGACCCGCCGCTTGCCGTACGAGGTCGACGGGCACAAGGCGACGATCACGCTGAACCGGCCCGATGCGCTCAACGCGCTGAGTCCCGCCATGATCAGCGAGCTGCGCGCCGCGTACGACGAGGCCGAAAACGACGACAAAATCTGGCTTCTCATCGTCACCGGCACCGGCCGTGCGTTCTGCACCGGCGCCGACGTCGCGGAAATCCCCGCGGACGGCATGTGGAAGCCAGTGGTGTGTGCCGTTCAGGGGATGTGCACCGCGGGCGCGTTCTACTTCGTCAACGAGTCCGATGTGGTGATCTGCTCCGACGACGCGACGTTCTTCGACTCGCATGTCAGCGCCGGTTTGGTATGCGCGTTGGAGCCGATCGGGTTGATGCGCCGCGTCGGGTTGGGTGAGACGTTGCGAATCGCGTTGATGGGCAACGACGAACGAGTCAGCGCCGACACCGCGCTGCGGATCGGTTTGGTGTCGGAGGTCGTCTCCCCCGATCGGCTGTGGGCGCGCGCTCACGAGATCGCTGTGGCGATCGCCGCCAAGCCGCCGTCGGCGACACAGGGCACCGTGAAGGCGATCTGGGAGTCGCTGGACAAGCCCTACCGTGCGGCACTGGAACAAAACCTCATCTACACACGGCTGGGTAATCCGCTCGGACAGGCCGAACTGGCCGCCCGCGGCAATGGTACGTCGGCCAAACCGAGGGTGCGCTGATGCACCCGATGAGTCGACGCATCGCCGACGTGCTCGATCGTCAACGCCCCGATGGTGCACATCGGCGGCGTCTTCCGCGTGCTGCAGTGCGTTTGCGAGGCACGGCCTTTCGTGTTGCTGGACCGTTTCGAGCT
This sequence comes from Actinomycetota bacterium, assembly GCA_046725575.1. GTDB lineage: Bacteria > Actinomycetota > Actinomycetes > Mycobacteriales > Mycobacteriaceae > Mycobacterium. The sequence continues at coordinate 4,314 of JBKOYU010000836.1, forward strand.
GGCGCGGTGGGCCGACGCCGTACGCAGGCATCGGCCGCGCGCGGTGTCGCTGGTGCCCGCGGCACTGCGCATGGTGCTGCACTCCGATTTGACCGGCGAGGATCTCGCGAGCATCCGCGCAGTCACGTCGGGCACCGCGCCCCTGTCGGCCGAGGATGCCGACGCATTCACCGCGAAGTTCGGGATACCCGTGCTGACGTCTTATGCGGCAACCGAATTCGGCGGCGGTGTCGCTGGTTGGACGCTGTCTGACTATCGAGAGTACTGGCACGACAAGCGCGGCAGCGTCGGCAGAGCCAGCCTGGGGGCACAGCTGCGGGTGGTCGGCGACGACGGCACCCCACTAGGCCCCGACCAGATCGGGCTGTTGGAGGTCAAACCCGGACAGCTCGGACCATCCGCGGACTGGATGCGCACCACCGACATGGCGCGCATCGACGGCGACGGCTTCCTCTGGATCCTCGGCCGGGCTGATCAGGCGATTATCCGCGACGGGTTCAAGGTGATGCCCGACGACGTGCGTGCCGCGCTGGAGGGCCATCCCGCAGTGCGAGGGGCGGCGGTGGTGGGCACGCCCGACGACCGCCTCGGCGAGACCCCGGTTGCGATGGTGGAGCTGCGGGATGCCGAATCCGTCGATGCCGCGGCGCTCGCCGAGTTCCTGCGAGCACGGTTGGCGCGCTACGAAATTCCCACCGACATCGCGATCGTCGACCAGATCCCCAAAACACCGTCCAGCAAGGCCGACCTCGGCGCGGTCCGGGAATTCTTCAGCCATTCCGTTGAACATGCCAAGTGAAGCTCTGACAGTCGGCGAAGTTCTGCGGCACCAAGCCCGCGCCCGAGGAGAGCACCCGCTGCTGGTGTGCGACGCCGAACGCCTCAGCTACGCGGAGGCCGACCGCCGGTCGGCGCAACTGGCCCGCGGTCTGATCGCCCTCGGCGCGGGAAAGGGCGCTCACGTCGGGCTGCTCTATCCCAACGGTGCGGCGTTCGTCGTCGGCATGCTCGCCGCCGCGCGCATCGGCGCCGTCGTCGTACCGTTTTCGACATTCGCGACCGCTCCGGAGCTGGCCGCGCAACTCGTCGACAGCGACACCGAAATCCTGCTTGCCGCTGCGTCGTTTCGCTCGCACGACTACCGAAAGCGACTCGCCGACATCAAGGGAACCGCCCCGCTGCTGCGCCACGTCCTGATCGACTCTGAACCCGACGACAAGGTCGACGCCACGCTGCTCGAGGCCGAACAACCCACCATGACCAACGGTTTCGTGGCGGGGATTACCCGCCTCGCTCGTCACCCCAGCTTGCCCGGCCGCGACCTGTCGTCCATGCGGCGCGGAAACCTGTACCCGATTATGGCGCCCGACGTGCCAGAAGGTGTTCGATGCCTGACACCATCGACTGGCTCGTGAGGGTCCGCGCGGAAGAGCACGGCGACAAGCCGATGGTCATCGACACGCAGTCGCGGATCAGCTACGCCGAGCTCCAGCACCTAGTCGACGACGCCTCGTTGCGTGAGGTGTTCGATCAGCGGCGCCGCGCCGGCCGCGAGATGCTCGGACATTGCGGTGCGCGCGAGGTTTTCGTCGTGTTGTTCCAGGGCCGTTAACAACCGCCGGTGGTGCTCAGTCGACTGCTCCGGCCAGCCCGCGATCGTGGGAAACACCGATTCGGGCGCATAACGGGTGATCTGCGACATCAGCTGCGCGAGCTTGGGCGAGTAGGCGGCAACGTTGATCGCCTTGTGGAACTCGTGGTTGAGCCGGACCGCGCGGTCGTCGTCATCGCTGGCGTACGCGTCTTCCAGTTCGGTCTGGATCTTCTCCAGCTCCCGCAGTTGCTCGTCGGTGATGTTGACCGCAGCGCGCGCGGCGAGCTCACCGCCGATATGGGCCTGCACATTCGCCACGTCCGTGAGATCGCGGCCCGTCACCGCCACGACCACAAAACCGCGCCGCGGCTGCTGCGAGAGCAGACCCTCTGCGCTCAGGACGAAGAGCGCCTCCCGCACCGGAGTGACACTGACACCCAATTCCGCAGCCAACTGATCCAGCCGAATGTATTGCCCCGCAGCGTACGTGCCGTCGAAGATGCGTTTGCGCACATAACGAGCGACGTCCTCGGCCAGCTGGGGCCGGAAGGCGAAATCGGGTGCGGACATTGATCAGATCCGATAGTCGGCAAGCAGCCGCTTGCTGATGATGTTCTTCTGGATTTCGCTGGTACCCTCACCGATCAGCAGGAACGGGGCATCCCGCATCAACCGTTCGATCTCGTATTCCTTCGAATAGCCGTAGCCACCGTGGATCCGGAAGCTCTGCTGGGTCACCTCCGAACAGAACTCGCTTGCCAGGTACTTGGCCATCCCCGCCGCGACGTCGTTGCGTTCACCGGAGTCCTTCAACCGGGCCGCGTTGACCATCATCAGATGCGCCGCCTCGATTTTCGTTGCCATCTCGGCCAATTGGAAGGCGATGGCCTGATGATCGGCGATCGGCTTCCCAAACGTGTGACGCTGCTGCGCATACCGCACCGCCAGTTCGAACGCACGGATCCCGACACCGCACGCCCTGGCCGAGACGTTGACCCGGCCGACCTCGATGCCGTCCATCATCTGGAAAAAGCCCTGGCCCGGCGCCTCACCGAGGATGCCGTCGGCGCTCGCGACATAGCCGTCGAAGATCAGCTCGGTGGTGTCGATACCCTTGTAGCCGAGCTTATCGATCTTGCCCGGAATGGTCAGCCCCGGCGCGACTTCACCGAATCCCGTGGGCTTTTCAATCAGGAATGCAGTCAGGTTGCGGTGCGGTTTGTCGGCTCCCTCGTCGGTGCGCACCAGCGCCGCAACCAATGTCGAGCTGCCGCCGTTGGTCAGCCACATCTTCTGACCGTCGATGGTGTACGTGCCGTCGGCGTTGCGCTTGGCCCGCGTGCGGATCGCGGCGACGTCGGAGCCCAGTTCGGGCTCGGACATCGAAAACGCACCGCGGGTCTCACCCGTCGCCAGCCGCGGCAGATAATACTGCTTCTGGCGATCGGTGCCGTGCTGGCGAATCATGTACGCGACGATGAAGTGGGTGTTGATCACGCCCGAGATGCTCATCCAACCGCGCGCAAGTTCCTCGACGCACAGCGCGTAGGTGAGCAGGGATTCGCCCAGCCCGCCGTACTCCTCCGGGATCATCAACCCGAACAGGCCCATCTCCTTCATCCCGTCGACGATGGCCTGCGGATAGGTGTCGCTGTGCTCCAGCTCCTGCGCGGTCGGAATGACCTCCTTGTCGACGAATTGCCGTACCGTGGTGATGATTTCGGTCTGAAATTCGGTGAGCCCGAGTGTCTGCGCGAGCCTCGTCATGCGCCGACCCTTTCGAACACAGCGGCCAACCCCTGTCCCCCGCCTATGCACATGGTCTCCAGGCCGTAGCGGGCACCCCGCCGGTTCAGTTCCCGGACCAACGTCGCGAGCATCCGGCCACCGGTCGCGCCGACAGGGTGTCCGAGCGAGATCCCCGAACCGTGCACGTTCGTCCGGTCGAGGTCTTTCGCCGTGAACTTCCACTCCCGCATCACCGCGAGCGCCTGTGCGGCGAAAGCCTCGTTGAGCTCGATCAGATCGACGTCGGACAGCTGCAGCCCCGCCTTGCCCAGCGCCACTTCTGTCGCAGGCACCGGCCCGATCCCCATGATGTTGGGTGCTACGCCGGCCGACCCCCAAGAGACCAGCCGGACCAACGGGGTCAGCCCGAGTTCGTCGGCCTTCTGAGGGGTCGTCACGATGCACATGGAGGCGGCGTCGTTCTGGCCGCTGGAATTCCCCGCGGTCACCGTCGCTTCCGGATCATCGGCCAGCAGAACGGGTTTCAGCTTGCTCAATGTCTCGACCGACGTGTCTGCCCGGGGATGCTCGTCGGTGTCGATCAATTCCTCACCCTGGCGGGTGCGCACCGTGACCGGGATGATCTCCTCGGCGAGGATCCCGTCCTTCTGCGCGGCTACGGCGCGCTGGTGTGAGGTCACCGCCAGCTCATCCTGTTCCTGGCGCGGGATTCCGTACTGCCGGCGCAGGTTTTCCGCTGTCTCCAGCATGCCGCCCGGCACCGGGTAGTGACGGCCGCCGGCCGTGGTGCGGCCGCGCGCGAGGCTGTCGTGCACCTGCACCCCACCACGGGCGCCACCCCAGCGCATATCCGTCGAGTAGAACGTGACGTTGCTCATGCTCTCGGCCCCGCCGGCGACCACAACGTCGTTGTCGCCGTTGGCAACCTGCAGGCAGGCCTGGATGACCGCCTGCAGACCCGACCCGCAGCGACGGTCGACCTGCATGCCAGGAACGGTCACCGGCAGTCCGGCGTCCAGGGCCACCACCCGCCCGATCGCCGGCGCCTCGCTGCTGGGATAGCAGTGGCCGAGGATGACGTCCTCCACTACGGCCGGTTCGATTCCGGTGCGCTCCAACAGCCCCTTCAGCGCGGCCACGCCGAGGTCGACGGCGGTCAGCGACTTGAACATACCGCCGTAGCGGCCGATCGGCGTCCGAGCTGGTTCGCAGATAACGGCTTCACGTGTGCTCATATGTGCCTCCCGCCGGTGACCTCGAGGACGGTTCCGGTCATGTACGACGACAAATCGCTGGCGAGAAACAAGGCGACTTTGGCCACCTCGGCAGGCTCGCCGGCTCGGCCCATCGGCACCTCTGCCAGCTTCTGGTCCCAAATGTGTTGGGGCATAGCTTCAGTCATTGCGGACCTGATCAATCCCGGTTGGATCGCGTTGACCCGAACACCGAGGTGGGCGAGTTCCTTGGCGGCCGCCTTTGTTAGACCGACGATGCCGGCCTTGGCCGCCGAGTAGTTCGTCTGGCCGACCAGGCCAACCTTGCCCGAGATCGACGACATGTTCACGATTGCTCCGCGCTTGTTCTCGCGCATGATCGCCGCGGCCGCCTTGGTTCCGTTCCAAGTGCCCTTCAAATGCACAGCGATAACCTGATCGAACTGCTCCTCGGTCATCTTGCGCATCGTCGCGTCGCGGGTGATGCCGGCGTTGTTGACCATGATGTCCAGGCCGCCGAACCGCTCGACGGCGGCGCCCACGAGCGCGTCGACCTCGTCGGCCTTGGTCACATCACAGCGCACGGCGAGCGCGACTGGATCTTTTGAGTCGCCTCCGAGTTGCTTGGCCGCCGCCTCGGTCGCGCCGAGATCCAGATCGCCCAGGACCACGCGCGCGCCCTCGGCGACGAACCGCTCCGCGATGGCGTATCCGAGGCCTTGGGCACCGCCGGTGATGACGGCTGTCTGACCGGTCAACAATGACACCCGATCACCCCTTTTCGCTGGTAAGGCCCGGGTAGGGCCCCATCAATCGAACATCATATTTCATATATGATTTCTCGAGCCGCCTGGCCCCACTCGCCGCAGAGGAGCGCGATGATCACCGAAGTCAGCGACGACGATTTCCAGGAGATCCTGGCCCAGACCCGTCACTTCGTTCGTACCGCTGTGGTCCCCCGCGAGCAGGAGATTCTGGCCGAGGACCGGGTGCCCGACGATCTGCGCGAGCAGGCCAAGAAGATGGGGCTGTTCGGTTACGCGATTCCGCAGCAGTGGGGCGGTCTCGGACTCAACCTCGCCCAAGATGTCGAGCTCGCGATGGAGCTGGGCTACACGTCGCTGGCCCTGCGATCGATGTTCGGCACCAACAACGGCATCGCCGGGCAGGTGCTCGTCGGGTTCGGCACCGACGAACAGAAGGCCCGCTGGTTGGAGCCGATGGCCACCGGCGACGTGGTCGCCTCGTTCGCGCTGACGGAGCCCGGCGCGGGCTCGAATCCGTCGGGACTACGCACGAAAGCCGTTCGTGACCGCGCGGATTGGATTATCAACGGTCAGAAGCGCTTCATCACCAATGCGCCCGTGGCCGATCTGTTCATCGTCTTCGCCCGCACCCGGCCCGCCGACGAGAATGGTGCGGGCATCGCGGGTGTTCCTGGTGCCTGCCGACACGGCGGGCGTCGAGGTCGGCGTCAAGGACGCGGCTCATCATCGGATCGAGTCTGGTCAAGGCGGCACAGAAATGAGTGGACGGCTCGCGGGCAAGGTCGCTTTCATCACCGGAGCGGCTCGCGGCCAGGGTCGCGCACATGCCGTCCGGATGGGCACCGAGTGCGCCGGGACACCATCACTGCCGAGGACTTCCGCGACGTCATGGACATCAACGTGACCGGCACCTGGAACACGGTGATGGCGGGGGCGCAGAAAATCATCGACGGCGGCCGGGGGGGTCGATCATCCTGATCAGCACTGCGGCCGGGATCAAGATGCAGCCGTTCATGATCCACTACACCGCGAGCAAGCACGCGGTCACCGGGATGTCGCGCGCGTTCGCCGCCGAATTGGGCAGCACTCGATCCGCGTCAACAGCGTGCACCCCGGAGCCGTCAACACGCTCATGGGAAGTGGCGACATGATCGGCTCGTTGGGACGCGCAATCGAAACCTATCCGCAGCTGGCCCAGATGATCACACCGTTTCTTCCCCACTGGGCGGCCGAGCCCGAAGATATCGCCGACGCGGTGTGCTGGCTGGCCAGCGACGAATCGAAAAACGTTACCGCGGCGGCGATCTCGGTCGACCAGGGAATGACGCAGTACTGACGAGCAGACAAACCTCAGCCGATGAAGCGCGCGATCGACTCGGCGACGGCAGCAGGCTTGTCGGAACCCTCGATCTCGACGGTGACCGTTACAGTCGCCTGCACCGCGCCGTCCAGTTGATCGACCTTGGCGATCTCCGCGCGGGCCCGAATCTTCGACCCCACCCGCACCGGGGTGATTAAGCGGACCTTGTTATAGCCGTAGTTGATCGCCATTGCGACGTTGTCGACGGTGTAGAGCTGGTGCGTGAAGTGCGGCAGCAGCGACAAAGTCAGTAGGCCATGCGCGATCGTCCCGCCGAAGGGGCCGTTCGCCGCACGCTCGGGATCGACGTGGATCCACTGATGGTCGTCGGTGGCGTCGGCGAAGAGGTTGACGCGGTCCTGCGTGACCTCCAGCCAATCGGTCGGACCGAGCTGACTGCCCTCGGCAGCGACGAACTCATCCAGCCCGCCGAACTTCTTCACCACTTCTCTCCTTAACCGCTCTAGAAGACGACCGTCTGGTTCCCGTATCTGACGATGCGGTCCTCACAGTGCCACAGCACCGCCCGCGACAGCACCAGGCGTTCGACGTCGGCGCCGAGGCGCACGAGGTCCTCGACGGTGTGGCGGTGGTCGACTCGCACCACATCCTGTTCGATGATCGGCCCGTCGTCGAGGTCCTCGGTCACGTAATGGGCTGTCGCGCCGACGAGTTTGACGCCGCGTTCCTTTGCCCTGCGATACGGCGCCGCCCCGATAAAGGCAGGCAGAAACGAATGATGAATGTTGATCAACGGACAGCCCACTTCGGCAAGGAATTGCGGCGTGAGGATCTGCATGTACCGGGCCAGCACCACCAGATCCACGTTTCCACGTAATAGGTCGAGTTGGCGCCGCTCTGCTTCTGTGCGAATGTCCTTGGTCGACGGCACGTGGAGGAATGGCACCGAAAATGGGCGCACCTGATCGGCGAGATCGGGATGGTTGGAAATCACCATCAACACCGACATGTCGAGTTCACCGCGACGGTTGCGCCACAACAGATCGAGCAGGCAGTGGTCCTCTTTGGACGCCATGATCGCGACGCGTTTGGGTTTCGCCGCTTCGGTCAGCCGGAAATCCATATCGAACCGCGAGGCCACCTGCTCGCGGAAATCGCGTTCGAGGGCGTCGCGCGCGGCCGTCAGTCCGGGCAGGTGAAAGATCGTCCGCTGCATGAACGTGCCGCCGGACTGCTCGGTGGAGTGCTGATCCAGGGACACGATGTTGGCCCCCGCATTGGCGAGAAACGTGCTTACCGCCGCCACCAGCCCCGGTCGGTCGGCGCAGCGCAGCAGCAGCCGACCTACATCCTTCACCGGCAACCGCCCTTGACCTGCGCTCGGGTACTGGTCCTCCACCTGCTTCAGGGTCTCACCCACTCTTGTCTCCGGCTGCAAAATCCGCACATATTGCGCCGCTGGGGCCGACTCAACCGTCTCGATCATCGCCCCGTGGTCGGGCACGGCCATCAGGGCGCCGTGGCGAGGCGAATCGACTGTGCGACAGAGTCTTTGACTATGCAAGCTCGTTGGCAACGACGCGAACGGCGCGGCGAAATCCACCAGACCGCCGCCGAGGACCGACAAGCGACTGACGCCGTTGCCGTCGTCGGCACATGTTCCAATCGGCCGCCACACGTTGGGGCACCCTGGGATATCCAAATAACGCTGGCTCATTCGACACATAGCGAAAGCGGAGGCAAGAACCTGACGCCGGCGTCAATGGAAATTCTGATGTTGGCTGTCAACTTCGCCAAGATATCGGACAATACGTGGTTACCAGTAACAATTCGCTGACATGGGATTGCCACGATGCCGTCGAAGGTCCGGCTTCGCAGTACGAAATTCGTAGGCCGTTGTCGATTGCAGGAAAGGTTCGCTCGCTAGCTGGAATTCCACCGACCCGCAGCGAGATACTCAAGGCTGTGTGTACGTAATCCGGGCGGCGTACACCGTCAACCAGGGGCGACCAGTTAGGTGGACGGCCGCCCGACGAAGGGACAAGCATGACGATTCTGGAGCTTGACGCCGCGGGCCGCAACCTCGCCAGCCTGGAGAGAAGTCCCAGCTTCTGGGATCCCGACAGCGAGTGCACCGTCGTATTCGCGCAACCGACGATCGACCGGGATCTGTGGTTGGACTACGTTCGCGGTGCATGCCGCAGCTACCGCAAGCACGGAGTCGAAGGGGCGCTCGACATGGAAGCCCTTCGCGATGGTCACGACACGATACTTTTCGCCGCCTGCGTGGACGATGCGGGACGGGTCGTCGGCGGTGTGCGCGCAAAGGGGCCATATCAGTCCGCCGATGAATGCCACGCACTTCTCGAGTGGGCTGGGCAACCTGGTTTTGATGCTGTTCGGAAAATGGTCACCGACCGGTTGCCATTCGGCGTTGTGGAGATGAAAACCGCTTGGGTGACTGACGATCCCGAACGTAATCGACAGCTCACTAGCGCCATCTCGCGCACGGCGCTACATGCAATGCCCCTGCTCGATATCCAGTTCATCGTTGCGACCGCTGCTTCGTATGTGCTTAAGCGCTGGTTGTCGTCGGGTGGGGTGTTGGCGGCGAAAATCCCCGCGACTCCCTATCCCGACCATCGCTACCAGACGAAGCTAGCGTGGTGGAATCGCCGCACATTCGCCAATCATGCTGATCCGAAACAGCTTTCGCTGTTCTTCGCCGAGCAGAAGAGGATGGCCCGACGACTTCAAGAGATGGAACACATCGTGTCCGCCGGAACTATGCGTTGATGCGGTACTCATGCCCCGACTCTCCGTCGGTTCGTGACCGGATGCACTTGCAGTCGGCCTGTGGTGAGTAGCGACTTCATCGCCTCACTGGTGAGGGGTCGCGACAGTAGATAGCCTTGTGCCCGATAGCATCCCAGCTCAAGCAACGCTTCCGCGGCCACCTGCGTCTCGACCCCGGCGGCGACCAGTTCCAGTTCAAATGCATTCGCCAGCGCGACGATCGCCTTAACGATCGCCATATCGCCAGGGTTGGAGCCGAGTTCGCGGATGAAGCTCTTGTCAATCTTCAGCATGTCCACCGGCAACGATTTCAATTGCGACAGTACGCTGTACCCGGTGCCGAAGTTATCGATTGCGATCTGCACACCGATCTCCTTCAGCCTCGCGAGCGTGACCCGGGCGGTCTGGATGTCCTCGACCACAACACTTTCGGTGACTTCAAGACATACTGACCCGGCGTCGAGGCCGAACTCGTCCAACACACCGGCGACGTGTTCCACGAATTCACTGCCGACCAGTTGAATCGGTGAGATGTTGAGACGCAGCAGCGCGTCTTGCCCCACACTCTGCGACCGCCATCTGCTGAACTCCGCGAACGCATTCCGCATGACCCATCGGCCGAGCTCTCCTGCGAAATTGATGGACTCCGCCACGCTGAGGAACACATCCGGCATCAGCAGACCCCGTGTCGGATGCTGCCAACGCACTAGCGCTTCGGCGGCGAGGACTTGCCCGGTTCGCATATCGACCTCAGGCAGGTAGTGAAGCACCAAGGCGCCGCTCTCGATCACGCCTCGCAGATGAAGCTCTATGTCGTTGCGCAATTCGCTCGTCAGCGACATGTCATCGGAGAACACCGAGACCCGGTTCCCGCCGGAATTCTTCGCCGTGAGGACCGCTTGATCCGCCTTGCGCAACAGATCCGAGGTGGTGTCCAGCCCGGGCGTCCCAACCGCGACTCCAATACTGACGGTGCGAGCGAGCATCTCGCTGCCGAGCATCACCCGCTGGACCAGCATGCTATGTAGTTTGTCCGCAAGTGCTTCTGCCGCCTCTGCATCGGTTGGTCCAGTCGGCACCACAACGTATTCGTCGCCGCCCAGGCGAGCGATGAGGTGCTGTCCCTCGGTTCCCGCTCTAAGCCGTTCGCTCATCACACGGATGAATTGATCGCCGGCGGTGTGGCCGAGATAGTCGTTGATCGCCTTGAGCCGGTCGAGATCAATGAATAGCGTCGCCACCGGCCCCGGTCGGCCCGGCGACAATCGTTCGTCAAGGTGTATCAGCAGCGATCGACGGTTATGCAACCCCGTCACATCGTCATGGTCTGCCAGGAAGCGCAACTGCTCCTCCGCAACGACGCGGGCCTGCAGTTGGGCGAACAGGGAGGCTATCGCCTTGAGGGCATTGATCTCCTCAGGTCGCCACGCTTTGTCACCAAACTTGACGAACCCGAGCGCCCCCGTGGTGACGTCTCCCGATATCAGTGGCACCGACGCCATCGAGATGGCCGGAACCCCGCGGCCCTCCTCGACACGGCGCTGGTAATCATCGGAGGCAGGATCTGGCCGCAGAATCAACGGTTCCTTGGCGTGTTCGGCGGCGGCGAAGATCGGGTCCGCGTCGGCGAAGAACACTATCCCGAGCGGGTCCGGATCGGGAATGTCCGGGCGCACCGGCCATTCCGCGATCAACTTGGTCGCCCGGATAGCGTGGTCGTTGTGGCGCAGGAAGCTCGCATCGACGCCTAAGACATCGACCAGCTCGGCCATCACCTCTTGACTTACGCGTGGTTGCGTCGCCGCGGTCGCCCCAATTAAGCGGGTAGCGACCTCAGTAACGACAACCTCGAGGCTGCGCGGCACTTCTCTCTCCTAGGCTGACCCATGCGCGTTACACGCTACTCGCACGCCGAATCCAGCACAGTAGGTCCGCTTTGCTCTGGAGTCCGCGAGAGGCCGTTCGGCGGCAGCAGAAGGTCGCTGGCCGGAAATCATCAGAATTGGCAGTCCCGCGATGCGAGAGACGTCTTTGTCGACGAGCGGATGTGTGGGTCGCGGTGATGTCGTTGAAAGGCGCCGCCATGGTGTCGCTCCTTGTCGGCCAGTGGGATTCATTTCAGTGTGAGGCTGCGCCGTTTGCTGCGCACAGATGCCCCGCGAGCATGGGCGAACCTCAGAACCAGTACTTGCGATTCGTCGTCCCTCGTGCCCACCAGCCGACGAAAATCCGCATGGAGGTTCTGCAGCTCCGTGGCGAAGGACGGCGACAGTTCCACAATTTCATCGCGATATACCGCGTGAAGAAAGACGGGCGAGATCGGTTGAACGGCCAACCCGAGCCGTTGCGCCACGACCCACACCGCCTCGACAGCTGATCCGCCGCAGGCGAAGTCGGTGAGTTCATGGCCGTGCACCGTTATCACTGCGACAGCCGAGGATGCGCGGATTCGTTTTCGGACCTCGTCGCCGAGCGCCTCGCCGGCGTTCCATTGCGCGAGTTCGGCCATCACGTCTGCCCGGCGGAGAACATCCAGGACGGCGAGGTCTGCGGGATCAAGTTCGAGGCTGCGGACGTCGATGCCGGTGTCAGCGGGTTCGTCTCCCGGCCAGCGGAGTTCGGAAATCATTTCTTTGTGGAGATGCGGGGTCAGGTACCGAATCCGATCGGCGGCAGCGAAGATACTCGCCACTTTGTCGATGTCTTCGCGGGCCTGCAGAAGGCACAACCGCGCTCCCTCGCGGCGTGCGACGTCGTGAAGCAGCGATACCGTTTTTGCGGCGATGGGTTCTGAAACGCCGAGGTGACGGTTCGTTTCGCGGCGCAACATCGGCTGGTACAGGTCCGCCAATTCGGGATCGTCGCCGTGGTCGAGTCGCAGGGCGACCTCCAGCGGACACGTCACATCGTCGGTTTTCCACACCGTCGGGCCCAGAACGTTCCAGGCCGCGGCGGCGACTTTGGCGTTGAACAAGGCTGCCCCGATCGCAACCGCGCTACCACGGAAACCGACGTCCATTAGGGAGGTACGTTCCGGCGCGAGTCGGATGACGACCGAATTCGCCCGCGCCTCAACATGCCAGGGCTGGGCGTTGCCGCCTGATGGCGCGCGCATTGCGGCCTGGGCCACGGCGGCGACGGGTCCGGTCGACATGCCGTCCACGTCTTCGTCGTCCGCTGGTTCCTCATGCAGGCGCTGCACATCGATGGCTGCTGGGGGCTCCGCGACATCATCGAGCGCCTGACCGATGTCAATGCGGGTTTGCCCGGATCTCAGAGGCTGGTGCAGGCCTATTCTGCGGACGGCTTCGGCGACGGCGGCCGCGCCGAGCGTCACGTCGGCGGCGAGCTGGGGCCAGGTCGACAGCGTGTTTGTCACCTCGACGAGCGACGCAATCAAACGCGGCGACGCTCGGCCCGCGTTGATGTGGCGCAGCATGTACGGCAGCTTGTCCCGACTGGGCAGGCTGGCGAGCAACGTGGCATCAACCTGCCCGAGCAGCCCATGCAGAATCGGCTGGGCCGGGTCCAAGTCATAGCGCTCGACGTCCACCAGACCGCGGTCGCTGGTGGCCATCAGCACGGGCAACCGCCGCTCGCGCGCCGCCACGCGGATCATGATCTTCATGTCCAGCGAATCGCATTCCTCAACGACTATGTCAATGTCGTCAAGGAATTCGGATAGGGATTCCGGGGTAACCCCGGCTGTCATAACATCGAGGTGAATGTACGGATCGAGTTCAGCGATGCGGCGGGCCGCCACGACAGCCTTGTTGAGCCCGATGTCCAACGCGGTGGCCGGCACGCGATTGAGATTGGTGAGCTCGAGGTCGTCGAAGTCGGCAAGGCGCACCGTGCCGCACAAGCCTTGTGCCGCCAGCGTATGCGCGATGACATGACCGACGCTCAACCCCGCAACGCCGATCCGAAGCCCGTTGAGGCGGTCCTGTTCCTCCACGGTGATCAGATGTCTGTTGCGGTCCAACCGAAGGGCGCGGTACGCCCGAGGGCCCAGGACACCGACAACCGCGCGACGCCACGGGTAGTAGGCCAATAAGGTCGGCTCGGCAAGGATTTCGGCGTCGGGTGAGGGGCAGAGCAGTTTCAGGCATTTGAGCAATTCGGCGCGATGGTCGATGAATTCGATGCGCGAGTCTTGCCGCAATCTGTCAAGCAGTACGCTGTCATCGGCGTCGGCGGGATTGAGAATCCGGGCACTGAATGCCCCCGCCTCATCAGTCGCGATCACGCGCTGACTCCGGGTTGCCTGTGACGGCGTCGGACGCGTGCGGGGATCGGACCACCGGCAATCATCGTGAAGTGCACGGCGAGCGGGAATTCTTCATCAACAGAGTCGATTTCCGCCCGGCGGATCACGGTCGCCAACGCCAAGGTGGTCTCGAGCATCGCGAAGTGATCACCGATGCACGAGCGGGGACCGCCGCCGAACGGAATGTATTGCCACCGATCAAGTTTCTTCATGTTGTCGGGGCTGAATCGGTCGGGATCGAACTTCAACGGAGCATCCCACAGCCCCGGATCGCGTTGCACGGCCATCCTGCCGACTACCAACATCGTGCCGGCCGGGACCCGATACCCGCCCACTTCAATGTCCCTGCACGCCATGCGCGTTCCAGTGGGCCCCGGAGGGCACAGCCGTAGTGACTCCCGCAGCACCTGGACGGTGTAGTTCAGCCGTGGCATATCGTCGACCGTCAGTGGGCGATCCGGAAGTTCGGCGACTTCTGCGGCGACGCGGTCCTGGCACTCGGGGTTGCGGCCAAGGGCCCACAACGCGTACGCGAGAGTCGTCGCGGTCGTGTCATGGCCGGCGAATAAGAAGATGATCAGCTCTTCGCAGATCTCCTCGTCAGACAGCGAGTCTCCGGTGGCCGGGTCCTTCGCGTCGATCAGGGCATAGACCAACGGCGCAACCCTGTTTGGCTCGGCGCGGCAGGCACGCAGAATCTCCTCCGCCAGGCGATGCACTTTGTTACTTGCCGCCCGGGCACGGCGGGCACCCGGTGTCGGCAGCCAGCTCGGGACGCGCACAGGAAGAATCGCACGGCGCATCGCATGTTTCAGCGCCACGCGCAGCGGCTGGTCGACCTCGTCGGCCCGCTGGTCCAAATCAATTCCGAGCACTGAACGGCCTAGTGCCCGCAAGGTGAGTTTGCGGGATTCGGCGTCGAGGTCGACCTCGCCACCATCGGGCCATTGGTCGCACACCGATTCTGCGGCCTGTGCCATGTGACCGCCGAATTCGCGCACGCGCTGCTTGGTGAACACCGGTTGCAGCGTGCGTCGACGCGACAACCACGGTTCGTAGGGAAGGTTGGCTAGATTCGCGCCGAGGACGCGCCGCATCTCGACGAAGACAGAAGTCGTCTTGTCGACGGAATCGTCCTTGATGCTCAGAATGTCGCGAATTGCGGCTGGAGAGGTCGCCAACACCAGCGGCGCCGCGAGCGGGCGGGGACCAAGGGTGAAACGCGTCACCGGTCCACCCGCATCACGCAACGTTTCCATGCCGGTGTGGAACGACTTGGCGGCGCGCCGTCGTTGTCTGTACGGCAGTGGGTTCTTCGGCGCTAAGGGCAGTTCGGCAAGGGTCCTTTCCAGCCGCGCCTCGACCACGTCGTGTCCTCCCGACGATCTGCCCTTTCTGCCAGCATATCCACCACTCAGCAAAAGGAATGTTTGTGCGGCAACGTACCTAACTCTGCGCACTCCACCTGACAGTTGCCGCAGAATCGGACTGCGTGAAACACCGCCATACGATTGACTGTCGCGCGTGGCGACCTAACAGGGACGAAGGGGCAGGGGTGAACGGATTTCGACCGCTATGGCGGATACCAGGCATCGTTGCCAAAGAACGCCGTCACCCTGCGGGACGCGAACGGATCCCTGAGCCGATGGTGATGGACGATCCCGAATCGGTCGCCCAGTTCCATGCTGCTGGGGCATCCAATCCAGGGATACAGGCGGTGTACGACTTGGGCTCGCGGGCCCTCGATGCACTGCTGCCGGAAGGTGGGCGGCTGCTCGATCTCGGCGTCGGGTCCGGCCGTGCTCTGGCCGCCGTTCTGCGTCGGCGGCCAGACCTTGAAGTCACGGCTGTCGACTTGGCTCCTAACATGCTGGCCACGGCGCAGGAGCTGCTCAGAGCCGAGGGCTTCGCGACGCGTGTCGAACTGGTTCAGGCGGACATCACCGCCCTGCCCGACCGGCTGGCGATGGGAGCCTGGGATGGGGTCTCATGCATGTGGACACTGCACCAGCTACCGGACTTCGATGGTCTCCGCGCCGCCCTGCGACAAATCGCTGCCGTGCGCCGCGACTGTGGCGCGGCGATTTGGATTTCCGACTTCCAGCGCCTGCGAGACCCGTCGACCGCCGAAGCCATGTTGCGTTGTGTCGACCCGTCGATAACGTCAGTCGCATACAAGGACGCGATCGCCAGCGAGGCAGCAGCCTTCACTCACGCGGAGCTGTCGTCGGAGCTGGCTGCCGCCGGACTCGGTGACATGCAGTGCGGTTTCGCAAGACCACTTCCGTACCTGCAGGCCTACTGGATGCCGGCCGCTGGTGCGGAAGCGGGCGCCTCGCTCGGCCGCCAGCCGCCGCTGCCGCGCCCCGCGCGTCGAGATGCGGCGTTGTTGCGCTGGGGGTTTACCGCCAAGCCATTCTGACCGCGCGGCCGGGCAGTGGCCCGTCCGCGAGCTCTGCCCGCTTTCGCGGGGCACCTCAGCGATCTGCAATACAATTTCCGCAAGCTGGCGGACACCGGGGCAGGCGAGTCACAGGTGTTGATACTCAGGTTTGGTCGCCCACCGCGACCGTCGGTACGTGGCCGCGGCGCGGGCTACATCGAGTTTCGTCGCCACTGAGCTGACGCGATACGGAGGGTCAGGTGCCAAGCAGCCTGGAACTGGTCGTCACGTCAGTCGCTACCCAGTTGATGGGAGTATCCGCGGCCACGTCCGTGGCGGTGAGTCAACGAGTCCTCGCCGATCTCGTCGAGTACTTCGATGTCGACGTCAGCTTCCTGCGCCATAACGATCACCGGATCCATGCATCGATACTGGTTGCCGAGTGGCCGGTCCGCCCCGGAATACCGGACTCGGACCCGCTCGCCGTCGTCTACTTCGCCGACGCTGATCCGGTTTTCGCGCTCGCCGAGCATCAAAGGGAACCCGTCGTTTTCCGTCCGGAACCGGCCACCGACGACTACCAACGCACCGTCAATGAAAGCAGGAAGGTCCCGGCTACCTCGATGGCGTGTGTGCCGCTGCTGTCCGGCGACGTCACCACCGGCGTGCTCGGCTTCGTCAAGTTCGGCGACCGCGACTGGTCACCCGAGGAGCTCAACGCGCTCAAGGCGATCGCATCGCTGTTCGCCCAGGTGCAAGCACGCGTGCAAGCCGAAGACCAACTGCGCTACCTTGCCGAGCACGACGACCTGACCGGACTGCTCAATCGCCGTGCGCTGCTGGCACACCTCGACGCGAGACTCGCCGCCGGCCAACCGGGGCCCGTATCGGCGTTGTTCTTCGACCTCGACCGGCTGAAAGCCATCAACGACTACCTCGGCCATACCGCGGGCGACTGGTTCATCCGGGTGCTCGCCGAACGGCTACGCGAAGGCGCCGACGGCCCGACTCTCATCGCGCGGCTGGGCGGCGACGAATTCGTCGTTGTTCCGGCGTCGCCGATGGACGCCGATACCGCCGAGGCGCTCGCTTATCGCCTGCAGTCGGCGCTCTGCGAACGGGTCGCCATCGACGGCGAGATGCTGACTCGTACCGTGAGCATTGGTGTGGCGCTGGGCATTCCGGGCCGTGACACCACCTCCGACCTCCTGCGCCGCGCGGACCAGGCCGTGCTCACCGCCAAGAGTTCGGGTGGCAATAAGGTCGCGGTGTTCACCGACGACATGTCGCACGAGAGCGAGTTCCGCAACGACATCGAGCTGCATCTGCAGAGCGTGATCGAAAACGGCGCGCTGTTACTGCATTACCTGCCCGAGGTCGACATGCGAACCGGCGAGATCCTCGCGGCGGAGGCGCTGGTCCGCTGGCAGCACCCGACGCGCGGAATGCTCGCCCCCGACTCCTTCATCGGTGTGGCCGAATCGATAAACATGGCCGGGGAATTGGGGCGCTGGGTGATGCGCTCGGCATGCGCGGAGTTCGCGCGATGGCGCTCCCATGGCGTCGGTCACGATGCGGTGCTGCGGATCAACGTGTCGCCCGTGCAGCTGGTCACCGAGGGCTTCGTCGAGTCTGTGGCAAGCATCATCGATGAGTTCGGCCTTGACGGCGGCTCGGTATGTCTGGAGATCACCGAAAGCGTGGTGGTTCAGGACATCGAGACCACCCGGATAACGCTGGCCGGGTTGAAAGAGGTGGGCGTTCAGGTCGCCATCGATGACTTCGGCACCGGCTACAGCGTGCTGTCGCACCTGAAGTCGCTGCCCGTCGACACGCTCAAGATCGACAAGGGGTTCGTGCGCGAACTGGGTTCCAATCCTGGCGATCTCGCGATCGTACGGGCGATCATCGCGCTGGCTGAAGCGTTTGGACTGCAGCTGGTCGCCGAGGGCGTGGAGACCGAGGCGGCCGCGGTGACGCTGTTACGACACGGGTGTTACCGGGCGCAGGGGTTCCTGTTGTCGCGCCCGGTCGGCGGGGACGCGATGGAGGCGCTACTGGCCAAAGGGCGGATAACCGTGGATCTTTCCGCAGCGCCACGTGTGTGAGTGGCTGTGCGTCTCGTGAAGGCTGGTGTGCAGCTGACGATTCACCGGGTGGCAGGTGCAAGCCGGCTGTTGCTCGATCGGCTCCGAGGTCAACAATTCGACGCGACCGAAGCGGCTGGCCGTCTGACCCACCAGGCAGACGCGCAGGGTGGCATCGCCGACAGGCAATGGCTGCCCGGCGGCCATGGTGACCTGCGGCTCACCGCTGGCAACCGTCACACCGTGGCGGGCACGGACCGCCAAAGGGCCATCCGGCGTAGCGAAGACGGCCCCCACCACATCGCCCTCCTCGAACACGATGCGCTCTAGCGAGGTGGCGTGCTGCACCTCGATGCGCCGGTCTGCTGCCTGTGCGGTGAGCCAGTCCAAAACCGAGCCACCGACATTGGCGGGATCGGGTGTGATCGAACCGATTTCGGCGACCTCGAGCGACTCGCCGTCGACGGTGCGCATCGTCGTGGACCGCCAGTCAGACACCCGGGTGTAGAGGTATCCGTACGGCGACACCAGGCAGCGTGCGGCCCAATCCCTGAGCCGGGCACCGACAAACGGCGCAACGACACCGCGCGTGTCGACGGGCTCGGCGTGATCCACCACCCTGATCGGTAGGTCGACGTCCCGCGCCGACCGGGTCAGCGGGCCAAGGTCGGATGACAGGGCCGCGAAGTACTCATTGGTGTCCGGATCCGAAACATCCACCTCGAGCCAGTGCAGCCGATCGGCGCGCGAACGGACCGCGACGGCTGTTCGGCCCGGCCCGACGTCACCGCGTGAATCCGCGACAAAAACCTCGCCGCGCATGTCCACGACCGCCAAGGCGTGCGCCAGTCCGGCGATCCCGGAGCCGGTGCTCACCACGTCGACTTCTTCGTCCCACTTCACCGTTAATTACCTCGGTATTGCTAAATCGCCGGACACCGATACCGACAAGTGAGACTTCTCTGCCGCGCGGGACCCGCTGCGGGGAGAGTTTCGCCGGTCACGCTCGACGGATCGCGCGGGTAATACGAACGGCCGACATGAAGTTGCCACAGCCCGAGCAGGGGTTCGAGGGGGTTTGCCAGCGCGGACTATGGCAACGGCATGAAAATACCATTGGGAATTGCTCGGCGATAGGGGCATGCGTCGTGCCACGGCCCCCCTGACCTCGGAATCAGCCGTCAGCGGCCGTCCGGCTTGCGCCGGACCAAGAGTCATCACATCTAGCACCTTACATACTTTTTGGCTGTAATGCAGGAACAAAAATGACTTAGAGTATTGGCGATCTGTTTGCCCCTGAAGTTGGACGCGGAGCGCATCAAGGAGGACCGTTGACGGGTTTTGCGCTGCAGAACCGGCGCGTCTGCCTTTTCTGGGTCTCGGGTGGAAGAATCGGGTGATTGGCTAATTTTCGGAAACCACGATTACCCGCCCACAGGAGCCACTGTCCAGATTCCGAGGCCCGCCAGTGACCGAACAACTCGATAGACGAGCGGACACCACACGGCTGCAGATCCTCCGCGCGGCTTCGCGCCAGTTTGCACGCAAGTCGTACAGCTTGGTCAGCCTGGACGACATTCTCGCCGACGCGGAAGTCACCAAGGGCGCGATGTACTTCCATTTCCGATCCAAGTACGCGCTGGCGTCGGCGATCATCGAGCACCGCGGCGCGGTGGCCCGAGCCTCGGTCGACCAGCTGCTCGCGCAAAAGCTCTCCGGCCTGGAGACCCTGATCGACATCTGCTATCTGGTCGCCATCGAAGACATTGGCGACGAGACTGCGCGAGCCGGATTGAATCTCCTCGAGTCGATTGGGCGCACCGACGGACTGCAGGAACACATCCACGGCCAGTGGGTGACAGCCTTCGCCGCAATCGCGCGCACGGCCGTCAAGGACGGCGATGTCATCGGTGATCGCGACTCGGAGGCCATAGCACGGCTGCTGGTGTCGATGTACCTCGGTCTGCGGCAGACGAGCAATCTGGCTGAGCCCGAGCGATTTCTACGCGACCTGGAGAACATGTTGGTGCACGTGCTGACGGGTTTCGTCAAGCCCGACCGGATCGACTATTTCACCCAGTTCATCAAGCGGCGCACAGCCGTGGCGCTGAAGAAGGCGACGCCGCTGTGACCCGATGAATTAAGATACCCTTTCAGGCCATCGCCATCCTGGGTAGGCCGACGGGACATCCGGAGGTACTCGGACAATGGTGCGCCAAGCGCGATCCGAGGCCACCCGCAAGAAGATCATCACGTCCGCGGTCGAGTTGTTCAACGAAATTGGTTACCCGGCTACCGGATTGGGCGACATCATCGAGCGTGCCGACATGACGAAAGGCGCGCTCTATTACCACTTCGACTCAAAGGAATCGCTCGCGACGGCGGTCATCGAAGAGGGCAGCGCCCACCTGGTGGGGGCGTTTCGGAGCATCACCGCCTCCTCGGCACCCGCGCTGGAATGCATCATCCACGGCGTGTTCGTCGCTGCAGACCTGATGAGCACCGACCAGATCGCCCGTAGCGGTACGCAACTCTTGCGCGCCTTCGGTGAGTTCAACGAAGCGGCCGCGCGCACGTACGGTGCCTGGACGGCGGAGATGACCGAGTGCGCACGTCAAGCAATCGACGAGGGCGACCTTCGCGGCGATCTCGATCCACAGGCAGTCGGCGAGACGATCGTCAGCTCCATGCTGGGAGCCGAATTACTTGCGAACGCGGCTACGGCCGGAGCGGACGTCTTGCAGCACGTAGCGCGGATATGGAAGGTGCTGCTGCCGGCGATAGTGAGTCAGGAGTCGCTGGCTTACTTCGACGAGTTCTTGGCGCGCGAGTCGATGCGGCACTCCCCTGAACGGGTGGCCGACTAACTACAGCTCGTCGACCCACAGTCGCTCGGTCAGATCCTGGAACGTCGCCAACGCCACGGGGTCATCCCCGCGCAACAACGCGGACTTGCTCATGCGGGCACGAACGATGGCACCCTCCCGGTGCACGAGCTCGACGATCAGGTCCGCGTGGGCGCGCACCACCGAGACGACGGATTCCTCGGCGGGCAAGGTGTGGAAGATCTCCTGAAACTTCAACGCCTTGACGGCCTCGGCCGAGTAGCCCAGCATCTCGGCGAATGCCTCGTTCGCGAACAGGATGGTGCCGTCCTCCGCGATGGCGAGCACAGGCACCGGAAACCGCTCCAGCACCACCAATGCGGGCATCTCTTTGAGCAGCACCATCGGGGATTGGCCATCCCGGCCGTCTCGTCGCCGCTCCACATTCCCGATTATTGCGGTTGTGCCCTGCCTCGTCACCGGGAACCGCCTGAGTGCTTGGCCGCTGTCTCGTCCAAGCGAAGATTGCGAGGGATGCCCCGCGCTTACTGGAGTTCGCAATCTAGGTCTGGACGATCCCAGTCCAGATCGTCCAGTTTTACATTGCAATTTCGGTGGCGCACTGGGTGTCGTGTTCGGGGACATTGGGACCAGCCCGATCACCATCCAGACGGCCTCCAACCCCAACGACCCCCTCCCGTGCCGATCAGTACGGACAACGTGTACGCCGTCGTGTCATTGATCTTCTGGTCGGTGATGATCATCGTCACCCTGACCTACGTCACGCTGGTGATGCGCGCCGACAACGACGGCGGGGGGAGCATCATGGCGCTCATCACGCTGCTGCGGTGGTACGGCGGGGCCGCGGGGTCGTCGGCACCGCCATGACGCTGGCCGCGCTGGGCCTCTTCGGCGCCGCACTGTTCTTCGGCGAGAGCATGATCACCCCTGCGATCTCGCCCGGGTCCGATAGGAACAGCCTGAACCGCGCGGTGCCGGCGGTACTCGCCGACGGCGGGTCGGTGCTGATAATCGACGAGCGGGTCGCCGACGCGTTCGCGGCGCCCGCGGACGACC
>JBKOYU010000590.1:0-3544 GCA_046725575.1 Actinomycetota bacterium
CCGGCAGGCCGTCCACGCGAGTCGCTTGTTTCCGTCCACCAGCGCGTGGTTCCGTGTCAGGGAGTGCCGTCGGAGTCTGACATGAAGCGCGCCGACGAATACCGCAGGTTTGGAATAGCGTCACTGCACCAGCAGAACGAGCGCCGCAGCTTGGGCCGACTATCGCATAACACGACATGACGGACGGTAGGCAGAGTCGCCGAAATAGCTTCTGCTGCAATTAGATTGCCCTTCCTGGCTTCTGGACCAATGGGCAACAATCGCTGGCCCTGCGCCGCGGCGCCCATTCCGTCAAGGGAGACTTCGTCGTGGGTATGTAGCGCAATCACGTTGTATTTGATGCAACGGCGAGTACGGCCGTCGGGACTGCGCCGCCATGCGACACGCCGGCTTGTCCACGCGCGGCTGGAACGGGCTGGTTGAGGCAAGCGACAACTACCGGTCGATCGTCGCGGCTTCGGCCTGGTCGGCGGCAGCGGAAATCGTTGCCAGATTCCGCTGCCCACGACAAGTGCATACAGGCTATTCGAGTAGTCGATTACTCAGTGCAACCTGTCCCGGCGGCGTGATACTCAGCGGACACTCAGTAAACGCGCAAGAACGGGGATCGGCCGATGACTGAGACGAAGGTTCGCGACCTGCGTATCGAGGTGCGAAATCCCGCCGACGCGACGGTCGCGGGACCGAACGAGGTGCCCGAACCCGTCGCGGCTACGGCCCGTGAACTGCGGCTGTTTTACTCATCTGGACGGCTCGACCGCCCGACGGCGAGTGAGGGGTTTCGCCATGCCGGTATTGGGTGAACGTGCGGTCGTTCTGGGGGCGAGCATAGGTGGGTTGCTCGCCGCGAGGGTGTTTGCCGATTTCTTCGAGACCGTCACTGTGGTCGACCGAGACGTGTTACCGGACGATCCCGCTAACCGGCGGGGAGTTCCGCAGGGTCGGCATGTCCACGCACTCCTGCCCCGGGGTGCTCAAATCTTGGACGAGCTCTTTTCGGGCATTCTCCAGGAACTGGTCGCCGACGGTGCTCCCGTTTGGAATGACGGGGAGCTATCAAAGATTCACTTGTCCTACGGCGGCCACGAGGTGCTCCAGTCCGGCAAGTTTGCCCTCGATCACGAAGCAATCGGTATGTATATGCCGAGCAGGCCGTTCCTGGAGTGCCATGTCCGGCGCCGCCTAGAGGAGACGCCCAACGTATCGATCCTCGGCGGCCAGGACGTGGCCGAGTTGACGGCGACCGCGGACCGGAATCGCGTCACCGGCGTGCGGGTGGTCAACCATGAGGGCGGGGCCCAACAGGAGTTGACGGCCGATGTAGTCATGGACGCGATGGGCCGCGGTGCTCATACGCCTGCCTTTCTGGAGAGCCTCGGGTATGGGCGGCCGGTGGAGGACCACATCGTCATGCATACGACCTACGTCAGCCAGCTGCTGCGGATCCCGCCGGGCACTCTGAAGGAGATGCTGGCCATCATCAGTCCCGCACCGGGCCGGCCAACGGGGATGTTTCTAACGGGCTATGAGCACGACTCGTGGATATTCACGGTCTTCGGGATGGTGGGACGCGAGCCGCCGCGTGACCTGGCCGGCATGCTGTCGTTCGCCCAGGAGTACGCGCCGGCTCACCTGCTGGCGGCGGTGCGGGCCGGCGAACCGATCGGGCCGGTGGTACAGCACCGCATGCCGTCCAGCCAGTGGCGACGCTACGACAAGATGCGGCGATTCCCCGACGGTCTGCTGGTCTGCGGTGACGCGATATGTAGCTTCAATCCGATCTACGGGCAAGGAATGTCGGTGGCGGCGTTGGACGCGGTGGCCCTGCGGGACTGTCTGCATGGTGGCGTCACCGACCTGCCACGGCGATACTTTCGCGCCGCGGCGAAAGGGATCGGTGTGGCCTGGCAGATCGGCGCGGGTTCTGACCTGGCTTTCCCGGAGGTGGAAGGGCGACGGACGACGTCGATGCGGGCTAGCAGCCGATTTGTGGATTGGGTGCTGAGCGCCTGTGAGTCCGACGCCGCGGTCGTCAGCCAGTTCTTAAAGGTCACCGCCCTTGTCGACCCGCCGGCCCGTCTGCTTAATCCCTTGTTAATCGCCAGGGTCGCGACGGTCAATCTGCGTCGCCGGCAACGTGATTCGCAACCTCGCCTGGTTGAGGTGTCTCGCCGAGTTGACGACCATACGCCGTTACCAGACACGTTGTCGGATTAGTCCGCGAAGGACTGAAGCCACGAGTTCTCCGCTCCCGCCGTAGCGATCACGCGATGCTTCGCCAAACGGCCCTGCCTCGCCGTTGCGCCGTGCCAGGATGTCGACCATGACTGTGGTTCTGTTGCACGGCAATCCGGAGACTGAAGCGATCTGGGGTCCGCTAGTTGATGCCCTCGGGCGCGAGGATGTGGTGCGGTTGTCACCGCCTGGATTCGGCGCCCCGCTGCCCGACGGCTTCCCGGCTACCTACTTGGCCTACCGTGACTGGCTCGAAGACGAGCTTCAGGGTTTCGATGAACCGGTCGACCTGGTCGGGCACGACTGGGGCGGCGGCCATGCGGTGAACGTGGTGATGCATCGACCCGAGCTCGTTCGCAGCTGGGCCAGCGACGTCGTCGGGTTGTTTGATCCGGACTACGTTTGGCACGACCTCGCGCAGGTGTGGCAGACCCCGGGCGACGGCGAGCAGCTGGTGGAAACCATGCTAGGCGGCACGGTTCAGGATCGCGCCGCGCAGATGACCGCGTTGGGCATACCCGTGGACATTGCGACGTCGATCGCCGCAGCCCAGGGCCCGGAGATGGGTCGGGCGATCCTTTTGCTGTACCGCTCGGCGCGCCAACCCGCGATGGCTGAGGCTGGCCGCGCGCTGGAGAACGCCGCGGCTCGGCCGGGCCTTTCATTGCTGGCTACCGAGGACCCATACATCGGCTCCGACGAGATCCGGCGGCGGGCGGCCGACCGAGCGGGAGCCCGCACGGAGGTGCTCACGGGGTTGGGGCACTGGTGGATGGTGCAGGACCCGGCTCGCGGCGCCGCGGCCCTCAGCGACTTCTGGGAAACGCTCGGCTAAACACCGTTACGGCCGGGGCGGCCCGCCAGCCACGGCCACGCCGTGCCGCTACTCCACGCTTTCCACTGTCGGCTTGGTTACCGCGCGCCGGCGTTCCCGACGTGGCGTCGTCCCGAGTGCTAATGCATCGTCAGCGACCGAAATCAGGTGATCGACCCCGGGGAAGACAGAGCGACACAGGTAGCGGGCGGCCCCCGGGGCTACGCGGAGGAATAGTGTACGTTTCGAATACGTCCACTCCGCCAGTAAAATCGGGCGAAACTGTTTACACGCCAACGCTTTCCGAACATTGCCGGATGCGGAACCTCGACAAAAGATGAGCGCTGTCCGGCGCGGTCTTCGGTAACTATCTGCCGGTCGTGGGTGCAGTTTTGATGCTATTGGGTCGACGAAGGACTGGCGCCGCGTTGGTCGGTTCCGGGGCCGGCGATCCTCGCCGCGGGGCATGTCGTGGAAGGCAATCAGCCTCGGCAG
>JBKOYU010001034.1:0-2423 GCA_046725575.1 Actinomycetota bacterium
TTGCGTCGCAACTTCGACAAGGACTTCGCCGACCAGCCGCAGATGATGAAGTTGTTCGTCAAGCTGTTCGGGCCGTACCCGCTGGCGAGTGGCTACACCGTGGTGGTGACCGACGACGAGTTGGAGATACCCCTTGAGGCACAGGGTATTTCGATCTTCGGTGCCAACCACTGCGACGGCCAGGGCAGCGCCGAGCGGCTGATCGCCCACGAGCTGGCCCATCAGTGGTTCGGCAATTCGGTCACCGCCAAACGATGGCGCCACATCTGGCTGCACGAGGGCTTCGCCTGCTACGCCGAATGGCTGTGGTCCGAGCACTCCGGCGGCCGCAGCGCCGACGAATGGGCACACCACTATCACCAGCGGCTGGCCGATTCGCCACAGGATCTGCTGCTGGCCGACCCGGGACCGCGCGACATGTTCGACGATCGCGTGTACAAACGCGGAGCGCTGACGCTTCACGTGCTGCGTCGGCGCATCGGCGACGAGAGTTTCTTTGCGCTGCTGCGGGATTGGACGACGCGCTACCGGCACGCCACGGTCGTCACCGACGACTTCACCGGTTTGGCCGCCAACTACGCACACGAGTCGCTGCGACCGCTGTGGGATGCGTGGCTGTACTCGACGCCGGTGCCCGCCCTGGAAGGCCCGTCGTGACGGACGCGGCTACCCCGACCGGCCCGATCACGCGAGCCAGCGTGACACGGGTCGGCACGGCGACCGTGTTGTCCGCGCTGTGCGGGTACGCGGTGCTGTACCTGGCCGCGCGCGATCTCGAGCCGGCGGGCTTCTCGGTGTTCGGGGTGTTCTGGGGTGCGTTCGGGTTGGTCACCGGCGCAGCGTTCGGACTGCTGCAGGAGGCCACCCGCGAGGTGCGCTCGGCGCGGTACACCGAGGTGGTCGCCGGGCCGCGCACGCACCCGATGCGGGTCGCGGCGATGGTCGGCGTCGCGGCGGCGGCGGTGATCGCCGCGAGTTCGCCCCTGTGGTCCGCGCACGTGTTTGTGGAGTCGCAGTGGTTGAGTGTCGCGCTGCTGAGCGTCGGGCTGGCGGGTTTCTGCCTGCACGCCACGCTGCTAGGCATGCTGGCCGGGGTGAACCGGTGGACCCAGTACGGGTCGTTGATGGTGACCGACGCCGGCATGCGGGTGGCGGTGGCGGCGGCGACGTTCGTGGTCGGCTCGGGGCTGGTCGGATACCTGTGGGCGACCGTCGCCGGTGCGGTCGCGTGGCTGATCTTGCTGATCGCGTCGCCGGCGACGCGCGCGGCGGCCCGGCTGCTCACGCCCGGCGGCACCGTGACCTTCCTGCGCGGCGCGTCGCACTCGATCGCCGCCGCGGGGGCCAGCGCGATCCTGGTGATGGGCTTTCCGGTGCTGCTCAAGGCGACCTCGGGTGATCTGGGCGCCGCCGGCGGCGTGGTGATTCTGGCGGTCACGCTGACTAGGGCGCCGCTGCTGGTGCCGCTGACCGCAATGCAGGGCAATCTGATCGCACACTTCGTGGACCAGCGCGCGCACCGGTTGCGATCGCTGGTCGCGCCCGCCGTGGTGGTCGCCGGCTTGGGCGCGGTAGGGGTGGTGGCGGCCGGGGTGTTCGGGCCGTGGCTGCTGCGGGAGGCGTTCGGGGCCCAGTATCGGGCCGACGGCGAGCTGCTGGCCTGGCTGACGGCCGGGGCCGTCGCGATCGCGTTGTTGACCCTTACGGGCGCCGCGGCGGTTGCAGCAGCCCTGCACCGCGCGTATTCGGCCGGTTGGGTGTCCGCGACCGTGGCTTCGGCGCTCTTGCTGCTGCTACCGCTGGGTCTGGAGACGCGCACGGTGATCGCGCTGCTGTGCGGGCCGCTGGTGGGAATCGCGGCCCACTTGGCCGCGCTTGCCAGGATGCCGGGATCCTGACCCTGTATTTTGTTGTGCATCGACACGCGTTACCACGACGTTTGGATCGTCATCCCCGCCTTCAACGAGGCGAGCGTTATCGGCGACGTCATCGCTGACGTTCGCTCCGTTTTCGACCACGTGGTCTGTGTGGACGACGGCAGCCGCGACGACACCGGTGATGTGGCGTTGCGCGCGGGGGCGCATTCGGTGCGTCATCCCGTCAACCTCGGCCAGGGCGCGGCGATCCAGACCGGCGTGGAGTACGCCCGTCAGCAGCCGGGTGCGGCGGTGCTCGCCACGTTCGACGCGGATGGCCAGCACCGCGTCAAGGACGTCATCCGGATGATCGACCGGCTGTCCACTGAAGACGTCGACCTCGTCGTCGGCACCCGGTTCGCCGACCCCGGCGTCGTCAGCCACACGCCGCTGTTGAAGCGATTGGTGTTGCGGTCGGCGGCCGCGTTGAGCCGGCGCAGCCGAAAGCTTGGCCTGACCGACGCGCACAACGGCCTGCGGGTGTTCAACAAGAAGGTGGCCGACGGG
>JBKOYU010000575.1:0-7525 GCA_046725575.1 Actinomycetota bacterium
CCCTGGCGGAGCCCGTCTTCTCGATGATGCGCACGATCGACCGCGACAGATCCGGCCCGACGGACGTGGCGCGCATCTCGAGCGGCGACCGGCGGTTGCCGTCGCGATCCTCGTACTCGCTGGTGTAGACGTGTCCGACGACGATCACCGGGACGCCCTTGCGCAGGGCCGCACCCACGCCGGTGACCAGCCTGCCCCAGCAATTGACGGTCACGAACAGCGAATTACCCGCCTCCCAGGTGCCGTCGGCCGTCCGGCGGCGCGAATTGCTGGCAACCCGGAACTTGATGACCTCCTGGTCACCCACCCTGCGACCATGTGGGTCGTTGACGATATTGCCGACCACGGTAATGGGCGTGTCAAACATTGCTGATTCCTCTCATTCATCTGACTGCGACGCGCGTCGCACAGCCATTGACCGCCGCGGTTCCGACAGCGTGGCCCGACGAGCCCGTGCTCCCGACGACCCTGTGGATGAGTTGCGCATTGTGGATAGTCGGCCCCTAGGTTGGTCGGCATGACCGTGTGGATCACACGCAGGCCCGATGCCGAGGTAGCGGCAGAGCTGACCGCGAGCCGGGGCCCGCTGGCCGGTGTCCGACTCGCGGTGAAGGACAACGTCGACGCCGCCGGGTTGCCCACCACCGCGGGGTGTCCGGAGTTCGCGTATCGGCCCGAACGCGACGCGGCCGCCGTGGAGGCGCTGCGGGCGGCGGGCGCGGTCGTCGTCGGAAAGACCAACCTCGACCAATTCGCGACCGGCCTCGTCGGCACCCGCTCGCCGTACGGCGCGGTGCCCGACAGCCGCAGGCCCGACTACATCAGCGGTGGATCCAGCTCGGGATCGGCGGTCGCGGTTGCCACCGGCGAGGCCGACATCGCGATCGGCACGGACACGGCGGGCTCGGGTCGCGTGCCCGCGGGCCTGCAGGGCATCGTCGGGATCAAACCCACTCTCGGGGTGATCTCGACGGCCGGCGTGGTGCCAGCATGCGAATCCTATGACTGTGTAACGATTTTCGCGCCGAACCTCGAGCTGGCGAACCGCGCCATGGGGGTAATGGCCGCCGGCGCTGGGGATCGCCACTGGCCCGCCGACGTTCGGCTCGCGGCGCCGCCCAGTCCCGTCGTTGCCGTTCCCAACGAGCTGCCCGAGCTGGACCGGGAGTGGCGCGGTGCGTTCGACGCCGTCGTCGGTCGTCTGACCGACGGGGGCGCGCGCATCGTCGCCGTGGACATCGCACCGTTCCTGGCAGCGGCCAAGCTGCTCTACGACGGCGCGTTGGTGAGCGAACGATACGCCGCCGTAGGGGAATTCATCGATGCGCATCCTTACGCCGCGCTGGATCCGACGGTGCGGCGCATCATCAGCGCGGCGCGCGATATCCCGGCGCATCGGCTGGTACGCGACCGCCGCGAGGTCGACCGCCTGCGCACCGTCGCGATGAGCGCACTGGATGGTGTCGAAGCACTGGTGGTGCCCACCGCTCCGATGCATCCGCGCATCGACGAGGCGGCTGCCGACCCGGTCGGCGTCAACTCCCGTATGGGCACCTACACCAACTTCTGCAATCTGTTCGATCTGTGCGCGGTGGCCGTGCCGGCCGGCACGGCGGGGCAGGCGCAGTTCGGGATCACCGTCCTGGCGCGGGCCTTCGAGGATGCCGTCGCAGTCGACATCGCCGCACTCGCTACGGGAGACCAAGCGCCCGTGGATGTTTGGCCTCTGGCCGTTGCGGATTCGGTCGAGCTGGTGGTGTTCGGCGCGCACCTTCGCGGCGGACCGCTGGTTCACCAGCTCACCGACGTGGGCGCCCGCTGGGCGGGCGAGGTCATGACGGCGCCGCGGTACCGAATGTCGGTGTTGCCGACCGTCCCCGCCAAGCCGGCCATCACCCGGGTGCCCGACGGTGCGCCGGGCGCGGCATTGCTCGGGCATCGGTGGCTGTTGTCCCCCGCGGCGCTGGGCCGGTTCCTGGCCGTCTTACCGGCACCGATGCAGCTCGGCAAGGTCGAATTCGACGACGGCACATGGCAAACCGCGTTCGGGTGCGACGGCGCCGCGGCCACCGGGCCGGACATCAGCGCGTACGGCAGCTGGCCCGCGGCCATCGCTGCCGGCGCCGTTTAGCGCGACGCGTGCGTCGAGTGTTGGCTTAAGACACGGCTTCTTGCCTGCGGCGTGGACTAACCCAACACTCGTCAGCTCAGCCTCTGCCAAACGGACACATGACGCGTACTTTCATGCCACCTCTTCGCCGAAGTAGCCGTCATCCTGGCTCATCACCGACAGACGGTACTGCCGGGGTTGTCTCAGTGCCTATCCATTTTCGATATGCCCGTCGAGTGGCCAGTTATGGGACGCACCTGGCGAAAAAGCGTGCAATAACTTCCCACTGGAGCCACGTCTAGCGCTGCGGGCTGTCCCGCCTCGCCAGCTCGGCAAGCATGGCGTTGTACGCGGCCAACTCCGCGTCGTCGTCGCGATCGGCCGCCCGGTCGAGTCGCTTGGCAGTGCGCTGATCGCTACGTCGCCACTGGATCAGCAACGCGATCATCACCACCACAAGCGGGACTTCGCCTGCCGCCCAAGCGATTCCACCGCCCAGCCGCTGATCGCCGAGTAGGTCGGTGTGCCAGCTCAGCCCCAGCGACCGGTAGAACGTCTCGCCTAGAACCGTCTGCATGCCCATCAGCACAACACCGAAGAACGCGTGCAGCGGCAGCGACGCAAACACCATCGCGACCTTGCCCAGTTGCGGAATCGGCCGTGGTGTCGGGTCGACACCGATCACCACCCAGTAGAAGAGGTATCCGCTGAGCAGGAAGTGCACGTTCATCAAGACGTGCGCGGCGTGATTGCTCACCGCGGCGTCGAAAACCCCACCGAGGTACAGGCCGTAGAAGCCCACGACGAACACAGCGGTGGCCACGATCGGGTGAGTGAGAAACCGCGATACCCGCGAATGCAGCGCCGCCAGCAGCCATTCCCGCGGCCCAGGCGGCTCGCCTCGTCCCGCGGTAGGCAGCGCGCGAAGTGCAAGCGTCACCGGTGCGCCCAACACCAGCAGGATCGGCACCAGCATGGACAGCAGCATGTGCGCCACCATGTGCATCGAAAACATCGCCGGCATATAGCGGCCCAGCCCGGACGACGTGGTGAACAGCAGCGCCGCGCAGCCGCACATCCACGCCAGCGTGCGGCCCATCGGCCAGGCATCGCCGCGACGGCGCAACCGGCGCACCCCAAGTACATACAGCACCGCCATGACGATCGCTGCGGTGCCGAAGATGACGTCGAACCGCCAGTCGAACAACACCCGCGCGAGCGTCGGCGGCCCGTCGAGGTTGTAGCCGATCGCCACCTCAACAGGACTCGGCTCCGTCAGCAGCGGCGGTGACGGTGTGCGGCCCAACCCGACCGCAATGCCGAATGTCGCCCCGAAGACGGCAGCCTCGACCAGTGCCAGCCGGATCAGCGGCCCGCGAGCTTCCGGATCGGCGCTCAACGCCGCGAGCCCGCTGCGACGCTGCCGCCATCCGATCAGGCCGAGCACACACAACGCGGTGAACTTGCCGATCACCAGCCACCCATATTCGGAGCGCACAAGGTCCGGCAGGTGGATCCGCACCAGCGCGTTGACCACACCGCTACCCGCCATCGCCACGAAGCACCACAGCGCCAGCGCCGAAAACCGCCGAGCAGCGAGGTCCGCGTGGTCCCCCGAGCGCATCGCATGGGCCAGCAAGGCCAGCAGGCCGCCCGCCCACAGCGCACCCGCGATGAGGTGGATCAGCAGGCTGTTGGTGGCCAGATCGTGCGCGCCGCCAGCCGACGAATGACCGGTGAGGCCCAGCGGCACGAGGGTGATCAGCGCTCCGGCCAGCAGCACCGGTGTCCACCCCCACCGCAGCACCGGAAGGCTGGCCAGCGTGACCGCGGCCGCGATGAACGCGCTCCAGCGCCAGGCGGTCGCGGTGTCGACGACGCTGGCCGCCGACCAGACGCTGAGCGGATTGAGGTGTTCGCGCAGCGGATGCCCCGAGACATCCGACACGGTCAGCGGCACGAGCAGCGCCGCACACACCGTCCACACCGCCGACGCGGCCGTCCCCAGCCGCAGCGCACGATAGCCGGCGGCGTCGAGGACGCCGTTGGTCTGCGGTGGCACCAGAAACGCCGCGAACAGGAACGACCCCGCGGCCAGCACGGCGGCGATCTCCCCCGCCGCCCGCACGAACGGCAGACCGTAGGTGGTCGCAGGCCCCGGATTCGGCAGCCCGGTGGCGGTGAGCGCGTCGGCCAGCGACAGCGCGCCGATACCAGCGGCGACGGCGCCCGCCAGCACCCCGACGCCGATCAGCACCGGCCATACCGCGGTGCTGCGCACGCTCGGGGCCACCAGCCGGCCGGGAGAACTCATGTGCCCAGCGTATGGCGTGGTGGGCAGCGGGCCCGCAGGCCGTCCTACACCGACTCGCTCCGCAACGCGCGCCGTTCCATCTCGCGCGCATAGAACTGCTCGCGCGCGGTCTGCTCGACCTTGTCCATATCGCGGAGGATGCCGCGAACCTCGTTGCGGAACGCGGTGCGCCGCTCGGCGAGATCGGCCGCGGGTTCCAGCAGATGCTGGTCGGCGATCACTTGCCGCGCGGTAGCGAACAGCAGCGCCGACACGGCCTCGTTGCTACGCACCCGGTTCTGCGCCACGTACTGACGGCCAACGCCCAGGGCCTTCTTGGTGAGTTCCTTCTCGTCAATCTCGGCTGGGGCGTCACGCAACACATCCGCCACGATCTCGTACGCCTCGAAGAACGGCCGCAGCATGGCGCCGGCGATCAGTGGCTTCCTGGCGTGCAGCAGCATGTCGATCTGGTCACCGCCGGCGGCGACGTGGGTTTCCCAGTCCTCATGCCACGACATCTCCTCGGCCACATGCTCGCGGAACGCGGCTGAGTCGGCGAAGTAGAAGTCAAACTTCAGCAGGTCCCGCAGCCGCATCGCCTGCGACCAAAACGCTTCCAGCCGATCGGATTCCACCCGCCCCGCATACGCGAGCGCCAACTCGACGATCGACGTCTCCAGGAACGCGTCGATGAGTGTGTTGCGGTAGAAGGCCGCCTCATGCTCGTCTTCGGGCGCGATCCGCCAGACCGGCTGCCTGCCGCTGTCGACGCACGTGACCGGATGTCCGTTGGACAACGCATCGAGCGCCGCGCGGACGCCGTCGGCCGTGCGCAGCCGCAACGCGCTGTTGGTCATCGGAGTCTGCTTGCGTTCCAGATAATCCAGCGAGTCCTGCAAGGTGTGGTGAAGCTGGTCAAGCGTCAGCGCGACACCGCGGGCCGCTAGCAGCAACGCCGACACCAGTGCCGTCGCGTTGACCGGAGTCACCCGAAGTATTCGCCATGACACTTCGAACGCCATCTTTTGCAGTGCAAGGCGTTTCGCGGCGTCGTCGGTGGTCATCGGACCGTGCGGTTCGCCGAGGTACTCACGCATCGACACCGCTTCAGGGAAGCGGACGTAGATCTTGCCGTAGTTGCGCTCGCCCTGCGCCTTGATGAAGTTGTACATCCACGACAAGCTCTCGGGCGTCTTCTCGCCGCCCCGCGCATATGCGGCGTACTCGGCGGTCTCGTGCAGCTGGTCGAAGCTGATCGACACCGGCTGCAGAAGAATGTCGTCGCTGCGACCGTCGAGATAGGCGTCGGCGACGTATGCGAGCAGACCGAGCTTGGGCGGCAACATCTTTCCGGTGCGCGACCGCGTGCCCTCGATCGACCAGCTGAGGTTGAACCGCTTCTCGACGATGTAGCCGACGAACTGCCGCAGGACGTACTTGTACAGCGGATCGTCGAGCTTGCGTCGAAGGAAGATGACGCCGGAGTGGCGCATCAGCAGCCCCATGAACCCGAACGACAGGTTGATGCCCGCGAATGTGTGCACAGGCGGAAGCCGGTTCTCCTGCATCGCCACCGGCACGATCACGCCGTCGAGGTAGGACCGGTGCGAAAACAGCAGCACGGCGGGATGATCTTCCAACGCGTGTCGCATCGATTCGACTTCGGTGCGGTCGTAGTCGATGTTGGGATCGAAGCCTCGACTGAAGATGGCGCGGCCCAAAGACGGAATCAGGTCGACCGAGAACCGACTCCAGCCGGTGGAGAGTTCGTCGAGCATCTCCCCGGCCTTTTCCACAGTCGCGCCAGGAATCCGTTCAAGGCCGTCGCGGAAACGCGCCGACGTCAGCAACTCCGGCTTGATCAGCCGCGGGGACTTGTACTCGGGGCCCAGCAGACGCAGCTCGACGCGTTCGATCGCCAGGATGGCGCGCCGGATGACGAATCGCGCGAATTCCCTGGGATTTTCGGCGACCGTCGTCTCGCTCCACTGCTGTCGCAGTTCGGATGCCTTCGCGGGCTCACCGGCCACCACCCGGGCACGCGACGGGTCTTTGCGCAGAATCCGCTTCTGCAGGAGCTCCGGCGGGCGGTAGGTATCCCGGCCGGAAAGCAACGCCACGATCTTGGAGCGCGTGGGCAGGCCACCGGGCACCCAGAACACGCGCACCGGCACGACCGACCGGTCCTCGTCGGCATCCAATTCCTCGACGAGCCGCGCCAGAGTTCCCGGCGGCGGGTCGTTTTCGGCCGGAAGTCGCAGCACGTCGACCTTGGACTCGGGGTGCTCGCGCCGCTGACGCTGAATCCAGTCGTTCAGCAGCTCCTGTTCGGCCGGCGACGACACCGACGCCAACACCAGCGCGTCGTCCGTGGCAGTGAACGGCGCGAACTGGTCGGCGGAGATTTTCACGGCCGGCCTTTCGCGGCAGCCTTTTTCGTCGTTTTCTTGGCGGCTGCCTTCTTCGCCGGTTGCTTCTCGGCGGCCTTCGTTGCGGCCTTCTTGGCCGGGCTCTTCGTCGCGGCCTTCTTCGCTAGCGCCTTCCTACGGGTGTATAGCTCCGGGGTAGGCAGCTCGTCGTGCGGCCAGTCCTTGAGCGTGTCGAGATAGAGCTGGCGCACCTCGGCGATGCGGTCGGGAAGGTTGTCGTGGGTCCAGTCGTCGACCGGGATCGGCGGGTACACCACGACGTCGACGGTGCCGGGGTTGAAGGTGCTCGAGTCGCGGGCGGCGATGACCTCGGCGTTGCGAATCACGATCGGCACGATCGGGATTCCGGCCGACATCGCGATCCGGAACGGTCCCTTCTTGAACTCGCCGACTTCCGTGGTGTCCAGGCGGGTGCCCTCGGGCGCGATGAGGATCGACAGTCCCTTGCGCGCAAGCTCCTCGACCTTCTTCAGGCCTTCGACGGCCTTCTTGGGGTCGTCGCGGTCGATGAACGCGGCGTCCATGATCTTGCCCATCGTGCCGACGATGGGATCGTTCTCCAGCTCCTTTTTCCCGACCGACGTGAAGTTGTCGCTAACCAGCCTGCCTGCGATCATCGGATCAGCCTGGTTGCGGTGGTTGAAGATGAACACCGCAGGACGTTGGGCCGTCAGGTTCTCCTTGCCGAGC
>JBKOYU010001129.1:0-1627 GCA_046725575.1 Actinomycetota bacterium
AACGCTCGGCGGGCTTGACGTGCTGCTGCACGCGGCCGGGCTGTGGCAGCCAGGCATTCCCGGTCAGATCACCGGCGAGGACATCGACTTCCTCGTCGACACGAACCTCAAGGCCACGATCTTCACCAATCAGGCCGCGTACGCGGTCATGCGGAAAGACGGTGGTGGCCGGATCATCAACTTCGGCTCAGGAGAAGCCGTGATGGGCAGCCCGATCTCCGCGCTCTACGCGGCGACCAAGGGGGCGGTGTCCGCGTGGACACGATCCATCGCGCGTGCCTGGGCGGCCGAGAAGATTTCGGCGATCGCCTTGGCGCCGGCAGTGCAGACTCCGGGCGCTGATCGGCTGCGCGAGTTCCTCGGGCACGCCGCAGCGGAATTCATCGACGAGCAGATCAAGTCGACAATTCCCCTGGGCGGCGCACTCGGCGATCCGGTCGACGACCTTGGGCCGACGCTGGTGTTCTTGTGCAGCGAGGGATCTCGCTTCATCACCGGACAACTCATCGCGGTCGACGGCGGCCTGGTGATGTTGGGCGCATAGCGCTCAAGTCGGGCGTGAGCGCTCGTAGCTGGTGGTCAGGTGCCGCACTGTCCGATCAAGGCTGGGCACGATCTCGGTTATTTCGATTTCTCCAGCGGCGAATCGCCCAAGAAGGCCGTACACGACGTTGGTCACGATGGCGTCCATGTCATGAATGAAACCGGGGTCGGCGTCGGCAAGCACCTCCATCACCGCGGGTACCACCGCTTCGAACCCGCGTCGGACTAGCTTCTGACCGCCGGGTGCAGTGCGCGCGCGGAAGTAGGCCTTCAACATCGCGGGGTGGCGCTCCCAAGGCTCGAAGATGGTGCGCAGCACGCGCATCAACCCGGCATATAGCGACTCGTCGGCGTCGTGCGGCTTGGTCAACCCGGAATACCGGTTCTCCTCCATCCAGCAGTCGAGGGCGGCCAGGATCAACTCGTCGCGGGTGCCGTACCGCTTGTAGATGGTGGCCAGAGACGTGCGGGCGCGCCGAGCGACCTCGCGAAGTTGCACCGCGTCATAGCCCTCGGTTTCGAGCAACTCGACGACGATGTCGAGAATCCTGTCGCCGCTCGCAACGTCAGCACTAGTCACTTTTGCAAACGCCCTTGCCGTCCATAGGTAACCAGGTTACCGTACCGGTGTAACGCTGTTACTCACGCAACGAAGCGAGGATCGATGGGTTCTTTGGACGGCAAGGTCGCCTTCATCACCGGCGTAGCCCGAGGACAGGGTAGGAGCCACGCCGTACGGCTGGCCGCCGATGGCGCCGCCATCATCGGGGTGGACATCTGCGCCGACATTCCCTCCAACGGCTACCCGATGGCTTCTCGCGAAGAGCTCGACGAGACGGTCGCGCTGGTGGAGGCCAAGGGCGGCAAGATGGTCGCCTCGGTCGCCGATGTTCGTGACTTCCATGCGCTGACGGCCGCGCTCGATGCCGGAGTGGAGCAGTTTGGGCGGCTGGACATCGTGCTCGCCAACGCCGGCATCGCGACGATGGCATTTCGCGAGTTGACCGACGAGGAAGACCTCGAACAGTGGACCGACGTGCTCAATGTGAATCTCGTCGGTGCGTTCCACACCGCGAAGGCCGCG
>JBKOYU010000645.1:0-9336 GCA_046725575.1 Actinomycetota bacterium
ACGGCCGAGGTGAACGACGCCGTGCGCGGCCATGGTTCGTTCGCGATGGCGATCCGTGCGTTGGAGAACCTGGCCGACGCCGGCTTCAAGGACGCGCCCACCGAACCTGCAGGTGCCCAACCAGGCCCCGCGCGGCGAGGCTGGACCGCCGTTCTTCGCCGCCTACGGCGAGTGGATGGCCACCCCTCCGCCCACGTGGGAGGACATCGCCTGGCTGCGTGAGCTGTGGGGCGGGCCGTTCATGCTCAAGGGCGTGATGCGCGTCGACGACGCCAAACGTGCCGTGGACGCCGGTGTTTCGGCCATCTCGGTGTCCAATCACGGCGGCAACAACCTGGACGGCACGCCCGCGTCGATCAGGGCACTGCCCGCGATCGCCGACGCCGTCGGCGACCAGATCGAGGTGTTGCTGGACGGCGGCATCCGGCGTGGCAGCGACGTGGCGAAGGCGCTGGCGCTGGGAGCGCGGGCGGTGATGATCGGTCGCGCCTACCTGTGGGGCCTGGCGGCCAACGGCCAAGCCGGCGTCGAGAACGTGCTCGACGTCTTGCGCGGAGGCATCGACTCGGCATTGATGGGTCGTGGCCGCGCATCGGTGCACGACGTGGTTGCCGGCGACATCCTCGTCCCACCGGGCTTCACCCGATCGCTCGGAGTGCCCCCTGGGTCCAGGCCTGACCGGCAAACCGAGCCGAAGCCGAACGCCCTGGTACAGGCGTGGCGGAGGGGGCTGGCGTGATTCGTCTGAGCTGTCCGAGAAAAAATTGCGGAAATCAATTGCTGCGCATGCGCCAACAATTGGCGCACGCCAGGTGAATTCGGCCTACCATCACCCCGTGGCTTTCCGCAGCGAGCTCGCGCACTCGACGTCGAGACAGCTGCAGAGCACGTCGACCGCGTTGATTATCCCGGTCGGTTCGGTCGAACAGCATGGACCTCACCTGCCGCTGGACACCGATACCCGCATCGCCACCGCCGTCGCTGGCTCGGTTGCTGACCGGCTCGCCGACCGGAATGAATCCAACTGGGCCCTGGCGCCCGCGATCGGATACGGCGCGAGCGGCGAGCACGAGGGCTTCCCCGGCACGGTCTCGATCGGGACGTCGGCGCTGCGGCTTTTGCTGGTGGAGTTCGGCCGGTCCGCATCGCAGTGGGCGTCGCGCCTCGTCTTCGTCAACGGACACGGCGGAAACATTGAGGCGCTGGCGGCCGCGGTGGCTTTGCTTCGGTATGAGGGCCGCGACGCAGGCTGGTGTTCGTGCACCGCGGAGAACGCCGATGCACACGCCGGCCACGCCGAAACGTCTGTATTGCTACATATTTCGCCCGGCGACGTGTGGGTCGATGAGCGCCTTCCCGGCAACCGCGAGCCGCTGGCGCATTTGATGCCGGAGATGCGTCAGGGGGGTGTCGCCGCCGTGAGCGAACTCGGTGTACTCGGAGACCCGACGACCGCGACGGCCGAGGAAGGTGAACGGATCCTCGCCGAGATGGTCGACGCATGTTTGCGGCGTATCGCCCGGTGGGCACCGGACCGCGACGGGATGCTGACATGACGGGACCGCGGCTGCCTGACGGGTTCGCCATCCAGGTGGATCGCCGGGTCAAGGTGCTCGGTGAGGGCTCGGCCCTGCTCGGCGGTTCACCCACGCGGCTGTTGCGGCTCGCTCCGGCTGCGCAGACCATGCTGAACGGTGGCCGGCTCGAGGTGCACGACGCGGTCAGCGCCCAGCTCGCGCGCACCTTGCTCGACGCCACGGTCGCCCACCCACGACCAGCCAGTGGTCCCTCGCACCGCGACGTTACTGTCGTTATTCCCGTGCGCGACAACATTTCTGGCTTGCTGCGTTTGGTCGGCACGCTGCGCGGCATGCGTGTGGTGGTGGTTGACGACGGCTCGGCCACACCGGTGCTGCAGAGCGAGTTCGGCGACATGCACTGCGACATTCAGGTGCTGCGCCACACCCGCAGCAAGGGACCAGCGGCGGCGCGCAACACCGGCCTGGCGGCGTGCAGCACCGACTTCGTGGCGTTCCTCGACTCCGACGTGGTGCCGCGGCGCGGGTGGCTGGAGGCGCTGCTCGGGCATTTCTGCGACCCCGCCGTCGGGTTGGTCGCGCCGCGGATCGTGGGGCTGCGGCAAGCCGACAACCTGGTGGCCCGTTACGAGGCGGTGCGCTCGTCGCTTGACCTGGGTCTGCGGGAGGCTCCGGTGGTGCCGTACGGCTCGGTGTCCTACGTCCCCAGCGCGGCCATCATCTGCCGCCGCTCCGTGATCAAGGAGCTGGGCGGGTTCGACGAGACGCTCAAGTCCGGCGAGGACGTCGACCTGTGCTGGCGCTTCATCGAGGCCGGTGCCCGGCTGCGCTACGAACCCATTGCGTTGGTGGCTCACGACCACCGCACACAGATGCGAGATTGGCTGGCGCGCAAGGCTTTTTACGGCGAATCGGCTGCTCCGTTGTCAGTCCGGCATCCCGGTAAAACCGCGCCGCTGGTGATCTCCGGCTGGACGCTGGTGGTGTGGATCCTGCTCGCCATGGGGTCGGGCATCGGATACCTGGCGTCCATGGTCGTCGCCGCCCTCACCGGCCGCCGCATCGCCAACTCGCTGAGCACCGTCGAGACCGAACCCAAGGAAGTGGCGGTGGTCGCCGCGCACGGGCTATGGTCGGCTGCCCTGCAGCTGGCGTCCGCGATCTGCCGGCACTACTGGCCCATCGCCTTGATCGCGGCGCTGTTGTCCCGGCGCTTCCGCCACGTGGTGCTGGTGGCGGCGGTGGTCGACGGGGTGGTGGATTGGATCACCCGCAACGGCAACGCCGACGACGACACCAAGCGAGTGGGGCTGCTCACCTACGTCCTGCTGAAGCGCCTCGACGACATCGCGTACGGTGTCGGGCTGTGGACCGGCGTGGTGCGCGAACGGCACGTCGGCGCCCTCAAACCCCAGATCCGGACCTGACGCCGCCTTGCACAGCGATGTGCTGATCGTCGGTGCGGGCAGCGCTGGATCTGTCCTGGCCGAACGCCTTTCCGCTGACCCTCAGTGCCATGTGACGGTCGTCGAAGCCGGACCCGAACCGTCCGACCCGCGGGTACTCAGCCAGATCAATGGTCTGCACCTGCCGATCGGGGACGCGAACTCTGTGGTACGGCGCTACCCTACGACGTTGACCGACGACCCCAAGCGCCAAGCTCAGATCATGCGGGGCGCGGTGGTGGGCGGCTCGGGCGCCGTGAACGGCGGCTACTTCTGTCGCGGCCTGCCAACGGATTTCGACGGCTGGGG
This sequence comes from Actinomycetota bacterium, assembly GCA_046725575.1. Taxonomy (GTDB): domain Bacteria; phylum Actinomycetota; class Actinomycetes; order Mycobacteriales; family Mycobacteriaceae; genus Mycobacterium. The sequence continues at coordinate 3,293 of JBKOYU010000645.1, forward strand.
CTTGCCGGGCTGGACATGGGCCAACGTGATGCCGCACTTTCGGGCCATCGAGACTGACGTCGACTTCGACACGCCGTTGCACGGCTCGAACGGACCGATTTTGGTGCGCCGTGTCTCTGAATTCGACGGCTGCACAGCGTCTTTCGTGCGTTCGGTTGGTGAGGCCGGTTTCCGGTGGATCGACGATCTCAACGGTGCCACCCTGGAGGAGCCCCTGCCGCCAGGCGTCGGCGCGGTGCCGCTGAACATCAACGGCGGGACCCGGGTGGGTCCTGGTGGCGCGTATTTGCAGCCCGCGATCGACCGCACCAACCTCACCCTGCTGACCAACACCCGGGCGAGACGTGTGCGGATCACCGGCGGCCGGGCCATCGGCGTGGAGGGCGTCGGCCCGGACGGCGCCATTGATCTGATGGCCGACCGAATCGTGTTGTCCGCCGGAGCAATTGGATCCGCACACCTGCTGATGTTGTCCGGCGTGGGCCCGCCGGACGTGCTGCGGGCAGCAGGGGTGTCGGTGGTAGCGGATCTGCCCGTCGGCGCGGCCTGTATGGATCATCCGGAATGGGTATTGCCCGTGAACTGGTCAGAAACCCACGGACTGCCACCGCTGGAGGCGGTGCTGGCCACAGATGATCTCGAGATCAGGCCCTACACAGCGGGATTCGGCGCCATGGTCAGTGGGCGTCGGGACGATCCCGGCGATCATCCGCACATCGGCGTTGCGTTGATGCAGCCCGAGTCCCATGGCCGCGTGGCGTTGGCGTCCGCCGATCCGGACGCGCCGCCGATCATCGAATACCGCTACGACCGTGAGCCCGCCGACGTCGCCAAGCTTAACGCGGGCGCCGAGCTGGCACGCGAATTAGTCTGCCCGACAGCACAAGTGGGGTCGGTGTCCTGGTCCACATCACAGCACCTGTCGAGCACCGCGCCGATGGGCGTCGATGACGATGCCGCCGCGGTGGTGGATGCGCAGTGCAGGGTTCGGGGCGTCGACAACCTGTGGGTGGCCGACGGCTCGGTCCTTCCCACGATCACCAGCCGTGGACCGCACGCCACCATCGTGATGATCGGTCACCGGGCGGCTGAGTTCATCACCCCGTGAGACCGGGGACCCCCACGAGCGCCTGCGCGAGCACCGTCGCTGCCACCACGCCGTCAATCTCCGGGACGCCTAGCTCTACGCTCAGCGGCTCGGCGAATCGGGCCATTGCTGCACAGCCCAACACAATTGACCGGCTGTTGTCGTGCGCGAGTGCGTGGCGGCACAGGGCACGGATCGGGTCGATGGTGGCGGGATCGGAGTCGATGCGCAGCACCGGGATATCGCATGCATGCACGCCAGCACAGTGCACCGGGGTATACGTCTTGGCGAGTTCCATGCCCGCGGCACCGTGGCCGACATGGAAGTGACCACGGAGGCCGGCGACGAGCGCGGCGGCGTGCATGGCCGCCTGTGCGATACCCAGCACCGGCGCGTCGACCATTCCCTTGCCTCCGTAACGCCGGGATCACCGAAGCACGCCACCACGTACGCGTCCGGCCGGTCTGCCGGTGATCGCATGGAGGCGGCACTGAGTTCGGCGAGTAGCCCTGGTATGCACCGACGTTCGTCGTCCGCGTTCTCGATGCTCGGTGGGCCCTGTGCGGGATTCGTCGCCTCGACAACGGTGTCGGGGCGCGTCACCGCGGCGGCGCTGGCGGCGATCGCCGCCGTCATCGAGACCGTCGTGTTCGGGTTGACCAACAGCAGGCGCACGACGGCGGTTATACCACCCCGACCGGCCGTCGACCACACAGCAACGAACGCCGCCGCGGTCGACGGGTTCCTCAAGTGCTTCGCAAAATACCCGGAAATCACTTGAGCGAGTAGCGAATCGGCAGATGCTTGAGCCCGCCGACGAAGGTGGTGGCGGCCAATTCCGGCTCACCGGCCAATTCGATGGATTCCAGCCGCGGAATGAGCTCGGAGAAGAAGCTATTGATCTCCATCCGAGCCAGCGCCGCGCCCAGGCAGAAGTGCACGCCATATCCGAACGCCACGTGCTTGTTGGGATCTCGGCTCACATCGAACCGGAACGGGTCGTCGAAGACCTCGTCGTCGCGGTTGCCTGACACGTAAGCAAGGTAGACCGATTCGCCTTTGGCGATCTGCACACCGCGCACCGTGGTGTCCGCGGTTGCGGTCCGCATGAACTCCTTGACCGGTGTCACCCAACGGATCATCTCTTCCGTTGCGGTTCCCATCAGTGCCGGGTTCTCCCGCAGGCGTTGCAGCTGATCGGGATTCTCGACGAGTGCCCGCAAGCCGCCGGCGATCGTGGCGCTGGTGGTGTCGTGGCCGGCGGTGGCGATGATCACGTAGTACGACATGGTTTCGAGATCAGACAGCGGTTGCCCGTCGATGCGGGCGTTGGCGACTGCCGATGCCAGGTCCTCGGTCGGGTGTTCGCGGCGTGACGCGGTCAGCGCGGTGAAATAGTTGAAGAAGTCGAGCAGCACCGCGTTCTGGTCTTCCAGCGTGGTGCCGCGCTTGTATTCCTCTTCGTCGCCACCGAACAGCTCCTGGGTGAGCTTGAGCATCCGGGGGAAGTCCGATTCGGGCAGCCCGAGCAGCGAAAGGATCACGTACAGCGGGTATTTCACTGCGACCTCCTGGACGAAGTCGCATTCGCCTCCGGTGTCGCGCATCTTGTCGACGTAGATCTTCGCGAGTTCATCGACCCGAATCTTCAAATCCCGCATCGCCTTCGGCCGGAACCAGTCCGCCCCGATGGCCCTCACGGCGCGATGCTGCGGGTCATCCATGTGAATCAGCGTGCGCAAGCCGCCACCCGCGGCCAGCATTTCCTGAGCCATGTCGTCGGCCTCGGCAGTCGCCAGCAGCGGACGCGGCGCGTTGATCCAGAGAGTGTTATCGCGCTCGATCGCCATGATGTCGGCGTGCTTGGTGATTGCCCAGAACGGCCGGTACGGCGGGTTGTCCACCCACGCCACCGGGTTGTTCACCCGCAGATGGGCCAGCGCCGCATGCAGCCGCGCGTCGTCGGCGTAGGCCGTCGGATCGGCCAGGACCTTCGCGGCGTCATCCATCGTCTGCGTGCTCATACCGGCTCCTTGCTGCTTCAGCGCGAACTTGACGGGTGTCAAGTTCGGAGTGTATGTGACGCGGGCCACCTAGGGGAAGGGCTGCGTTGATCTGCTCCCGATAGGCTCTAACGCCATGCTGTCCGCATCGCTTCGCCGCCTGTTGGCGCTCGCCTTCTGCGTGTTGCTGGTCGGCGGGTGCGGCCGAGGCACAGGAGATTCAGCGGAACCCGGCTCGACGAACGCCGGCGTGGTGCGCACCACGGCAGGCCTGGTGCGGGGCATCACCGCAAGCGACTACCGCTTTTTCGCCGGAATACCCTATGCGGCACCGCCGGTCGGGCCGTTGCGATGGCAGCCGCCAGAGCCCGTGCCGCCCTGGTCCGGGCTGCGTGACGCCACCCGCCCGGGATCTCGCTGCATCCAGGACACCGAGACCGACGTCGAGCGCGGCGACGGCACCAGCGAGGATTGCCTGACCCTCAACGTGTGGACGCCGCCGCCATCAAAGGAAGCCCGGCCCGTATTGGTGTGGATCCACGGCGGTGGCTTCATCAATGGCAGCAGCGATGTGTATGACGCGCGACGGCTGACGAACCTAGGCGACATCGTCGTCGTCACCATCAACTATCGCGTCGGCGCGCTCGGGTTCTTGGCGCATCCGGCGCTGGGTCCGGCGGGGAAGGTGGGCAACTATGGGTTTGCCGACCAACAGGCGGCATTGCGCTGGGTGCGCGACAACATCGCCAACTTCGGCGGCGATCCCGGCGAGGTCACGGTGGCCGGCGAATCCGCGGGTGGGATATCGGTGTGTGATCACCTCGTCGCCCCGGGTTCGGCGGGCCTATTCCGGGCCGCGATCATTCACAGCGCCCCGTGCCAGGCGCAGGGAACGCGGGCGGAAGCGGAGAAGGTCAGCCTGAACTATGCGGCGAAGGCGGGCTGCGGTGACCCGACGACCGCAGCGCGATGCCTGCGCGATCTGCCAGTAAGCAAACTGCACAAGCCGCCGTACTACTTCCGTTACGGCAAGGACCTCCTGCTGACCGGACCGATTACCGGGACAGACGCCCTGCCGGTCGATCCGATCAGCGGATTCGCCAACGGCCGCGCAGCCCGGGTGCCGGTGCTGATCGGCACCGATCGCGATGAAGCCACACTGTTCCTCGCTGCGTGGATGCTGCAGCTGGGGGAATCCTTCACCGCCGAAAGCTACCCGCGACTACTCAAGGAATACTTCGCCGACAACGCCGGCGTGGTCGCTGAGCGCTATCCGCTGCAGCACTTCGACGGCAATGCGGCACTTGCACTTTCGGCGGCGATCACGGACGCGGTATTCGCCTGCGTAACCGACCGGATGTCGGAGGACCTGGCCAAAGACGAACCGGTATATGCCTACGAATTCAACGACCGCAAAGCCCCTGCGCCAGAGACGTTGCGGCACTTGCCATTCCCGCTCGGTGCCAGCCATTCTCTGGAGCTGCGATACCTCTTCGATATCGGCGGGGCGCCGCCGCTGAATCCCGGCCAACGTGCACTGTCCGACCAGATGATCGACTATTGGAGCCACTTCGTCGCCACAGGATCGCCGAGTGCAGACGGTCAGCCGGAGTGGCCGCAGATCGGCGACAACGCTGGGGCGGGCAAGTTCTTATCTCTACAGCCCGACGGCAGCCGCGTCGTCACCACCTTCGAACAAGAGCACCAGTGCCCGTTCTGGGACAGCGTGAAAGGCTAACTGCCATGCCAATTCCCGACCCGAAGAGCTACGCGGACAAGTGGGTGCGAGCCTGGAACGGTCACGATATCGAGGCGGTGCTCGACCACTTCCACGACGACGTCCTGTTCACCTCGCCCGTGGCCGCACGCGTTGTGCCCGAAAGCGGGGGAGTGGTGCGCGGCAAGGCGGCGTTGCGGGATTACTGGACCGCGGCGCTGGCCAAGCAGCCCGAACTCCAGTTCGAGGTCATCGACGTCTACCGCGGCGAGTCGACGCTGGTGATCAACTACCGCAACCACCGTGGCGAACGCGTCAATGAGGTGCTGACCTTCGACGGCGACGGCCTGGTGCGCGAAGGCCACGGTACCTATCTGGACGGCTAGCCCGCCAAGACTGTGCGTAGTTTCGACTCAGGAACCTATGCCGGCGTCACCCAGCATGTGATGTCGGCGTGCACGACCTCGGTCCCGGACTTGTCGACGACGCTGACGGGCACCACGATCTCCGTGCCTTCGGTAATCGAGCTGAAGTCCGGCGGATCCAGCCGGGCCTGCACCCGCAACGATGTCGTCGCCTTCTCCAGGTACTGCACGTTCATCGCCTTCGGGATCCAGCGGTGGCTGGTCGGCACCGTGGCCTCCATCAGCATGCCCATCGCGATCTCGGCCGCGTTGCAGGACGCGATCGCGTGAATCGTGTGCAGATGGTTGTACACGAAGAACCACTTCGGCACTTCGACCTCGGCGAAGCCGGGCTCCATCCGCACCACATGCGGCACGATCGACGCGAAATACGGCACCCGCGCCATCGCCGCGGCCGAGAACAACCGGGTGCCGCCGGGCCGGTTGGCGAGGCGTCTCCACATCCGATATGTGGTGGTCTGAGCTGCCATGACGGGCTACCTTACTCTGGAGTAAGAAAGCCGCGGGTTTCCCATGGCCAGAGATTTGGATGAGTCCCCACATCTAGGGCATACTGTTCGGGTTGCCTTGAGCCGGGTTCGCGCCTGGCCGGGGCATACGACCAGCGTCCGAACGGGCGCATCCGGTCCCCACCTCGATCGTGACGATTTTCGCCGCGGCTGAGTGTGCGTAAGGGCGACACGCCCGACCGCGGGGATCGGTGGACCACAGACAGATAAACAGCGGCGGCATACCAGCGCGAAGCAAGTGCGCCGGAGGGAAGCGGCCCGACCGGGATTTTTCCCAACTGGGCCCAGACGTAAGAGTGAGGT
>JBKOYU010000133.1:0-5109 GCA_046725575.1 Actinomycetota bacterium
GCGGCAGGCCGCTCGGGTTCGAAGTCGTCGTCCTCGTCGTCGGAGTCGTCCTCGTCGGACTCGTCCTCGTCATAGTCCTCATCGTCCGAGTCTTCGGTGTCGTCGTCGGAGTCGCCGCTGATGACCTCGATGTCGTCATCGATGTCCTCGTCCTCGTCGTCGGCGTCAAGGTCGATTTCGTCCTCGTCCGATTCGTCGAAGTCCTCCTCCTCGAGCTCTTCGTCCTCGGCCTCGATATACGCCTGGCGGATGGTGGCGGGCTCCAGTTCGGCGACTTCCTCGGCGGTCTTTTTCTCTTCGATTTCGCCGTCGGTCTCTTCGTCTTCGTGCTTGCCGTTCGCCGCGGCCATCGCCTTGAACATCGGGTGCTCACCGGCCGGATGGGCGGGCACCTTCGCCAGCTCCACATCGTCGGCCCGGCCGCCCTTCTTGCCGCGCTTGCCGCGGCGCCCAGCCGAATCGGACTTGCGGCCCGTCGACGTGGAGTCGACCGGATCGCCGTGCAGCAGGATCCCACGGCCGGCGCAGTGCGGGCACGGCGTGGTAAATGCCTCGATCAGGCCGGTGCCCAACCGCTTTCGCGTCAGCTGCACCAATCCCAGCGACGTCACCTCGGACACCTGGTGGCGGGTGCGGTCGCGACCCAGCGACTCGGTGAGCCTGCGCAACACCAGATCCCGGTTGGATTCCAGCACCATGTCGATGAAGTCGATGACGACGATGCCGCCGATGTCGCGCAGCCTCAGCTGCCGCACGATCTCCTCGGCGGCTTCGAGGTTGTTGCGGGTGACCGTCTGCTCCAGGTTGCCGCCCGAACCGGTGAACTTGCCTGTGTTCACGTCGATCACGGTCATCGCCTCGGTGCGGTCGATGACCAGCGTGCCGCCTGACGGCAGCCACACCTTGCGGTCCATCGCCTTGGTCAGCTGTTCGTCGATCCGGTGCACCGCGAACACATCCGGGCCGTCCGACCCGGCGGGTTCGTACTTCGTCAACCGCGGAACAAGCTCGGGTGCAACGGAATTCACGTATTCATTGATCGTGTTCCATGCGTCGTCGCCGGACACGATCAGCCCGGAGAAGTCCTCGTTGAACAGGTCGCGGATGACCTTGACCAGCACATCAGGCTCTTCGTAGAGCGCGATGGCGGCACCGGCCTTCTTCTCGGTGGTCTCGGCGGCCTTGGCCTCGATCTCCGTCCAGCGCTTCTGCAGGCGCTCGACGTCGGAGCGGATGTCTTCTTCCTTGACGCCCTCGGAGGCGGTGCGGATGATCACGCCGGCGTCGGCAGGCACCACCTCGCGCAGGATTTCCTTGAGCCGCTGCCGTTCGGTGTCGGGGAGCTTGCGGCTGATGCCGGTGGACGACGCGCCGGGCACGTAGACCAGGTAGCGGCCGGCCAGCGACACCTGAGTGGTCAGCCGGGCGCCCTTGTGCCCGACCGGATCCTTGCTGACCTGCACCACGACGTAGTCGCCGGGCTTGAGGGCCTGCTCGATCTTGCGGTTCGCACCGCCAAGGCCGGCGGCTTCCCAGTTGACCTCGCCGGCGTACAGCACGCCGTTGCGGCCGCGGCCGATGTCCACGAACGCCGCCTCCATCGACGGCAGCACGTTCTGCACGATGCCGAGGTAGATGTTGCCGACCAACGAAGCGGACGCAGCTGAGGTCACGAAGTGCTCGACGACGACGCCGTCCTCCATCACCGCGATCTGCGTGTAGCGGGCGCCTTCGTGCGGCGGCTCGGTGCGCACCTTGTCGCGCACGATCATCGTCCGCTCGACGGCCTCACGGCGGGCCAGGAACTCTGCCTCGCTCAGGATGGGCGGCCGGCGACGGCCTGCGTCGCGGCCGTCCCGGCGGCGTTGCCGCTTGGCCTCCAGCCGGGTCGATCCGCTGATGCCCTGGATCTCGCCGTTGGCTCCGTCCGTGTCGGACTTATCCGACCGCCGCGGCGACCGCTCGTGCACGACGGTGTTGGGCGGATCGTCCGGGGACCCGCCGTTGTCGTTGTCGTCCCCGGAGCCGGACTTGCGACGCCGACGACGACGCCGACGACGGGTGCCGGCCTCGCTGCCGGTGCTGTCCTCGTCGCCGACTTCCTCGTCGGACTCATCGCCGGAATCCTGGTCTTGGCCGTCGTCGGCCGACTCGCTGTCGGTGTCGGCGGAGTCGTCGCCGTTCTGGTCGCCGCGACCACGGCCGCGACCGCGACGGCCCCTGCGGCGGCGCCGGCCAGCCGGCCGCTCACCCTGGTCCTCGTCGGAATCAGGTCCGCCGTCGTCGCTGTCGTCCTCGTCCTCGTCGTCGGACTCGTAGTCGAACTGGACCGGCTGCGGCGCCACGAACAGCGGCAGGTAGTCGGCCCGCTCGGGTTCGGGCGCCGTCTCCAGCATCAGCCGCGACTCCGGCTCGTCGCCGTCTGCATCGCCGTCGACGTCGGCGGCGGACGGTTCGTCGCCGCCCTCTTGCTCGTCGGGGCTGTTGGCCAGCGGTTCAGTCAGCTGTTCTGGCTGGTCCTCACTGGGCTGAGTCTCTTCTGATAGGTCTTGGGTAGGGGCATCGTCGGCCACGTATTCTCCTCAAGCCCCCGGGCGCGTCGTGTCTGACGCGGCCACGCGAGGGCTTTCGCTATGGGCCCGGGCTGCTTCTCCCGAGCTTGTTATGGTCTCGCCCCGAGGGGTCCCATTTCGGAACCGTCTCGGTGCCGGTCTGAATGATGGCTGGACGGTCCGCGCCGCACCGCGGTGGCGATGGTCGCGCTCGTCTAAGTCTTCATTCGGGCATCCAGCCCGCGTAACAGGCCGGCTACCCGAGCCCAGTATCCCACATCACGGGTCCCAGACCGACCAGGCCGGAGAACCCGGCTATTCGCCAGGAAACCAGAGCTCGATCTCGCGGGCCGCCGACTCGGGCGAATCGGACCCGTGCACGAGGTTGTCCTGGGTGATAAGTGCCAGGTCACCGCGGATTGTCCCTGGCGCGGCCTTCTCAACCGGATCGGTGGCGCCGGCGAGCTGGCGAAACGCGGCAACCGCCCGGGGGCCCTCCACGATCGCCGCTACGACGGGCCCAGACGTGATGAACTCCAGCAGCGACGGGAAGAAGGGCTTGCCCTCGTGTTCGGCATAGTGCCTGCGGGCAAGGTCGTCGCCGACGTCCTTGAGTTCGAGGGCCGCGATGGTCAGGCCCTTGCCTTCGATACGGCTGAGGATCTCCCCGATCAGGCGCCGTTGGACGCCGTCGGGCTTGATCAAAACGAGGGTCCGCTCAGTCACGGCCGACAGCCTACTGGGGCGCCACCCATCCACGAGCGGACCGGCAACGAATTGTGGGTGACCGGCCGATCAGTCCGATGCCGGCGACCGCATAAGAAAGGCAAACCGATGGCAACACAACAATCGGGACCGACTACCCGCCGCTGGGCGCCCGTGCAGATAGCCGCGCTCGTCGTCGGCGTGGCGTTCCTGCTTCCCGGTGTGCTGGGCTTTGTTCCCGGCATCACCACCCACTACGAGATGCTCGACTTCGCCGGTCACGAATCGGGAGCGAAACTGCTTGGCATTTTCGGCATTTCGGTTCTGCACAACGTCGTGCACCTGGCGTTCGGGATCGCCGGGCTGCTGTTCGCGCGCACCTTCGCCGGTGCCCGCGGGTACCTGATCGGCTCCGGCGTGATCTACCTTCTGCTGTCGATCTACGGGTTGCTCATCGATCACGAGAGCGCTGCTAATTTCGTCCCGATCGACGCCGCCGACAACTGGCTGCATCTCGTGCTGGCCGTCGGCATGCTCGGATTGGGCTTCGTGCTGGGCCGGACCCGCTCCATCGCCTAATCGGGCGGCCGCTGCTGCCCCGGCAGGAGCCCGCGCTTCTGTCGGCGCAGCACTTCGGCGCGCAGGTAGGCGATCAGTGCCCACACCGCGGCGAAGATGACGCCGATGAAACCGACCGCGCCGTGCACCAGCCAACCCGCGATCAGCACCGCTTGGATCCCGAGATTCACCCAGATTGCCCATGGCCGCCCCTGCACTCCTCCCAGCAGGACAAGCACGATCGCGAATCCGATCAGATAACCGGCCGACAGCGGCGTCAACCCGTGGTCGGCGGCGGCCACGACCGGCAGCGCCAACAGCACCACGATCGCTTCCAGGATGAGCGTGGCCGCCATGACACCGCGGAAGCTCTTCCAGGGATCCGGAGCCGCATTGGGCTCCGGAGGCTGCGGCTGCTCGCGGCTCATGCCTCGACTCCCGCCCGCTCCGGTCCTCGCTTCGGGCGGGAGCTTGCGGCTCGCCCCATCGAGCTCGGTCTCGCTGCGATCCTCACTCGCGGTCGTCTTCGGGTCATTCCGGATCCTTTCGGAACAGCGTGCGCGCCGCCCCCGCCGTGACGACCGAACCGGTGATCACCACGCCCGCGCCGCTGAGCCCTTCGCCCTCGTTACCGGACTCCTCGACAAGGGCCGTGGCGGTCTCGATCGCGTCGGGCAGCGTGGCCGCGATGACGACCCGCTCGGGCCCGAACCGCTCCTCGGCGCGCAGCGCCAGTCCTTCGACGTCGAGCGCGCGCGGTGATCCGTTGTGGGTCACCACAATTTGGTCGAAGACCGGCTCGAGCGCGGCAAGAATGCCGTCGACGTCCTTGTCGGCCATCACCGAGACCACGCCGACCAGGAACCGAAAGTCGAACTCATGCCCCAGGGCCTGCGCGAGCGCGGTGGCCCCGGCCGGATTATGGGCCGCGTCGATGAACACCGTTGGCGCAGTGCGCATCCGCTCCAGCCGGCCAGGGCTGGTGACGGCGGCGAACCCCGCCCGGACCGTGTCGATGTCGAGCTGTCGCTCCGCGCCTGCGCCGAAGAACGCTTCAACCGCGGCCAGCGCGACGACGGCGTTGTGTGCCTGATGCTCGCCGTGCAGCGGCAGGAAGATCTCGGAGTACATGCCGCCGAGGCCCTGCAGTTCCAACAGCTGACCTCCGACGGCCACCTGCCGACCCAGCACCGCGAACTCGGAATCCTCACGTGCCACCGCGGCGTCGGTGCGAACCGCCTGTGCCAGAAGCACTTCCATCGCCTCGGGCAGCTGGCGGCCGATCACGGCGACG
>JBKOYU010000425.1:0-3817 GCA_046725575.1 Actinomycetota bacterium
CGGTCGCAGTGCCCGCATATGAAATCAGTCCCAGGTTGATACCGGGCGTCAGCTGATCGACGAACTGCTTGGCGGCCTCCTGCGCCGCAGCCATCCGACTGGGCGACACGTCGGTAGCACGCATCGACTGCGACACGTCGATCACTAACATCACCACCGCACGGTTACGCGGAATACGGACGTCGTGCGTCGGCCCGGCCATCGCGACCGTAAACAGGACGAGCGACAACACCAGCAGAATCGTCGGCAAGTGCCGCCAGCGCGACGGCCGCTTGGGCGCAACGCTTTCCAGCAGCTCCGTGTTCGCGAACCGCAGCATCCGCTTGCGACGCGCCAACTGCACGACGATGTACAGCCCGACCAGTCCCAGCAGGACGAAGAGGAACAAGAAGAACCAAGCGTGTTCAAATCCCGTTAGCGTCATCGGTCCGAGCAACGGTAAAGTCATGTGCCAGTTATCATTTCAGTTGCTGTCGGCGCCAGTATCATGTCAGTTGGGTAGTCGTCGGTTGATCAGCATGGCCGCCAGCGCCGCCAGCGCCAGCACCAGTGCCCCGACCCGCAGCCAGCCCGCGCTTGCGTCGCCCTTGCGGGTCTCGTAGCCGATCTGCTCCTGCTGGTTGGTGAAGACTTCCTTGAGTTGCTCCAGGCTCGATGCGGTGTAGGCCTGACCGCCGGACAGCTCGGCGATCTTCTTGAGCATCTCGTCGTCGACCGGGACGGGCTGGCGCTGGTCGTTGATCTCGACGTAGCCGTACGGGGTGCCGAACGAGACCGTCGAGATGGGCACACCCTGGTCCTTGGCAGTTCGTGCGGCCGTATACGCGCCCTTGGGATTGTCCGGGTTCGACGGCACGGTCTCCTTGCCATCCGACATCAGCACGATGCGCGCAGGCGGCGGCTCATCCCCACCACCGATCACCGCGCCGACGGTGGCGATGGCCTGCAGCGCAGTGAAGATGCCCTCACCGGTCGCGGTGCGGTCGGCCAACTGCAGCTTGTCAATTGCGGCCTTGCTCGCCTCACGATTGGTGCTCGGCGACACCAGCACGGTCGCGGTGCCGGCGTAGGCGATCAGCCCGAGGTTGATGCCGGGCGTGAGCTGGTCGGCGAACTGCTTGGCGGCCTCCTGCGCGGCGGCCAGCCGGTTCGGGGACACGTCGGTGGCCCGCATTGACTGTGACACGTCGATCACGAGCATCACGACTGCGCGGTTGCGAGGAATCCGGACGTCATGGGTGGGCCCGGCCATCGCGACGGTGAACAGCAGCAGCGACAACACCAGCAGGATCGCGGGCAGGTGTCGCCACCGCGACGGCCGTTTGGGCGCAACGCTTTCCAGCAACTCCATGTTCGCAAAGCGCAGCATCCGCTTGTGCCGGACCAACTGAACGACGATGTACAGCACGACGATTCCGAGAACAACGAAGAGGAACGGGAAAAACCACACGTGTTCGAAGCCCGACAGCGTCATCGGACCGAGCAACGGTAAAGTCATGTGCCAGTTGTCATTTCGTCGGATTAAGGCCGTCCGGCAAGAGCTCCACGGCGGCGGTTGGCGACAAAGCGGACGACGTCGGCGATCCAGTCCCGGTCGGTGCGCAGCGACAGCAACGGTGCGTCGCAGCGCCGCAGGGTGCGGGCCACCTCCGCCCGGTGCGCCGCCGCCGCTCTCTCGAAGTCGTCCCGCAACTGGGCATCGATGGTGAACTCTCGTGTCACGCCGCTTTCGGCGTCCTGCAGGATGACATCGCCTACGGGTGGCAGTTCGACGTCGCGCGGGTCGAGCACCTCGATGCCGAGTACCTCATGTCGTCCGGCAATGGCCCGCAGCGGACGCATCCAGTTGATCGGCCCGAGGAAGTCGCTGATGATCACCGCCATGCCGCGGCGCCGCTCGGGCCGGCGCAGCGCGTCGATGGCCGCGGCCAGGTCGCCCCGCACGCCAAGCGGCGCCTTGGGCATGGTCGCGATGGTGCGCAGCATTTCCTGCTCGTGCATCCGGCCCGACAGCGCCGTCACCCGCCGCACCGAGTCGCCGTTGGCGATGATCGCGCCGATCCGGTTGCCGCCGCCGCTGTTGAGGAATGTGATCGCCGCTGCCGCCGCCACTGCGAGGTCGCGTTTCTCGCAGCCGGTGGTGCCGAAGTCGAGGCTGGCCGACATGTCGACCACCAACCAGGTCTCCAGCTCGCGGTCGGCGATCATCTGTCGTACGTGCGGATGGGTGGTGCGCGCCGTCACCGACCAGTCCATCCGGCGCACGTCATCGCCGGGCTGGTAGATGCGCGACTCCCCCGGCTCGGAACCCGGGCCGGGCAGCAGTCCCAGGTGGTCGCCGTGCAGCACGCCGTCGAGCTTGCGGCGCACCGTCAGCTCCAGCTTGCGCAGCGCCGCCGTCAACGCGGGGTCACGGATCTCCCCGCGCTTCAGCGATGGCAGGTCGACCGTACGTCGCGATGTAGTCACCGATTACCGGCGGCAGCCGCTGCTGCGGGCACCACGGGCGGTACCGAATGACCTTGCTGCGGAATCGCGTTCACCTGCGGCAGGGCGACCGTCTGCAGGATGCGGTTGATCACCGTCTCCGAGGAGATCTCGTCGGCGAGCGCGTCGTAGGTCAGCACGAGCCGGTGCCGCAGCACGTCCGGGATCACCTCGACGACGTCCTGCGGGATCACGTAGTCACGCCCACGCACCAGCGCCAGCGCCCGCGCGGCGGCGATGATGCCCAGCGAGGCACGCGGCGAGGCGCCGTACGCGATCCACGCCTTGGCGTCGGGCATGCCGAACTTGTCGGGGTGCCGGGTCGCCGTGACAATCCGGACCACGTAGTCGACCAGCGCGTGGTGCACGAAGTTGTTGGAGGCGACGTCCTGCAGCCGCACCAGGTCACCCGGGGCGAGGATCTGCTTGGGCTCCGGCGGTTTGACGCCCATCCGGTAGACGATCTCGCGCTCTTCCTCGGGCGTCGGGTAGTCGATGTTGATCTTGAACAGGAAGCGGTCGCGCTGCGCCTCGGGCAGCGCGTAGACGCCCTCCTGCTCGATCGGGTTCTGGGTGGCCATCACCAGGAACGGGTTGGGCATCGGGAAATCCTTGCCGCCGATCGAGATCTTGCGCTCTTGCATGACTTCGAGCAGCGCCGACTGCACCTTGGCCGGCGCGCGGTTGATCTCGTCAGCGAGCAGGAAGTTGCACACCACCGGGCCGAGTTCGATGTCGAACTCCTCCCTGCCCTGGCGGTAGATGCGGGTGCCGACGATGTCGGTGGGCACCAGGTCGGGGGTGAACTGGATGCGGGCGAAGGTGCCGCCGACCACCTTGGCGAAGGTCTCGACGGCCAGCGTCTTGGCCACGCCGGGCACACCTTCGAGCAGCACGTGGCCCTTGGCGAGCAGGCCGACCAGCATCCGCTCGACCAGCTGGTCCTGGCCGACGATGATCCGCTTGACCTCGAAGATGGCGCGTTCGAGGGTATGGACCTCCTGCTGGAGCCCTCCGTTAATCGGCGGCGCGGCGTGGGAGCCGGGGTTGTAGCCCTGGGTCGGGGCCTGTCCGGAATACCCTCCAGCGCCCTGCGGCGGCCCACTCGGTGACGTCATTAACGGTCCTTCCACATCTATTAAGACGCTGGTCGCAGCGGCGTCGGCCCATGTTGGCCACACGCACGCCGTCAACTATTCCAGGCAGTCCGGAATCCGTCGACGTTGCCCAGCGAAGTGTCGGCTGGTTGAAGCGCATTCATCAGGAGTGCTCAGGATTAACTCAGGCCCCGCTCAGCTTTCGATAATTCGAGCCGCATACGGCTGCAGGC
>JBKOYU010000584.1:0-5621 GCA_046725575.1 Actinomycetota bacterium
GGACATGTCGGCCGCCGAAAAGGGTGGCTACGAGTACTTCATGCTCAAGGAGATCGCGGAGCAGCCCACGGCGGTCGCGGACACGCTGCTCGGCCACTTCGTCGACGGCCGCATCGTACTCGACGAGCAGCGGCTTTCCGACCAGGAGCTGCGTGAGATCGACAAAGTGTTCGTCGTGGCCTGCGGGACGGCGTATCACTCTGGGCTGCTGGCCAAGTACGCCATCGAGCACTGGACTCGGCTGCCGGTCGAGGTTGAGCTGGCCAGCGAATTCCGTTATCGTGACGCGGTTTTGGACCGGCACACCCTTGTCGTCGCCATCTCGCAGTCCGGCGAGACAGCTGACACACTGGAGGCGGTGCGGCACGCCAAGGAGCAGAAGGCCAAGGTGCTGGCCATCTGCAACACCAACGGCAGCCAGATCCCGCGGGAGTGCGACGCGGTGCTCTACACGCGCGCCGGGCCGGAGATCGGCGTCGCGTCCACCAAGACGTTCCTTGCTCAGATCGCGGCGAATTACCTTGTCGGGCTTGCTCTGGCGCAGGCCCGTGGTACCAAGTACGCCGACGAGGTCGAGCGCGAGTACCGCGAGCTGGAGGGGATGCCCGATCTGGTCGCACGAGTGCTCGAGACCGCCGAACCGGTGGCTGCGCTGGCCCACCGGTTCGCGCAGTCGCAGACGGTGCTGTTCCTCGGCCGCCACGTCGGCTATCCAGTCGCACTCGAAGGTGCGCTCAAGCTCAAGGAATTGGCGTACATGCACGCCGAGGGATTCGCCGCCGGTGAGCTCAAGCACGGGCCGATCGCGCTGATCGAGGACGACCTGCCGGTGATCGTCGTGATGCCGTCGCCGAAGAACGCCGCGACATTGCACGCCAAGCTGCTGTCGAACATCCGGGAGATCCAGGCCCGCGGAGCCGTCACCATCGTCATCGCCGAGGAAGGCGACGACACCGTCCGGCCGTATGCCGATCACCTAATCGAAATACCGGCGGTGTCAACGCTTTTCCAGCCGCTCCTATCGACGATCCCGCTGCAGGTGTTTGCCGCAGGCGTCGCGCAGGCCCGCGGCTACGACGTGGACAAGCCGCGTAACCTGGCGAAGTCCGTCACGGTCGAGTAGTGCCGCGCGCGCCCCAACGTCGGACACTTCAAGAGTGAGCGCGCCCATGCGCACTTCCTGAGCGTCTACCAGAGCGCCATGGCTGGGCTTCCGCCTGCTAGCCTCGGCCGCGCGATCCTTCTCGGTCTCGAATTCTTGGTCGCCGCAGACATCATCCGCACCGTTGCCGTGACACCGACCGGCGAGAGCGTGGCAGTGCTCGGCGGCATCGTGCTGATCCGCACGTTCCTCAGCTTCTCCCTCCAACTGGAAGTGACGGGCGCATGGCCGTGGAAGCAGCGCTCCGTCGCCGCCGCCGACAAGACGCAGGGGCGTTCAGCCGAGTGACGCGAGCACAGGTTGCGCGACGACTTGCAACG
Source organism: Actinomycetota bacterium (assembly GCA_046725575.1). GTDB lineage: Bacteria > Actinomycetota > Actinomycetes > Mycobacteriales > Mycobacteriaceae > Mycobacterium. The sequence goes on from JBKOYU010000584.1 coordinate 1,483, forward strand.
CGTCGTTCGGATGGAGGCCGACGCGTCCGTCCTGCGTCGATATCTGACCGACGTGCGACAGGTGCCCGATATCGGAGCCGACGGCGTCACCTGGTCGCTCGAGGCCGATTGGCCCGCTCGCCTCGTATTGGCCTGGGGCGAGCTGGAGAGAGACATGCCAGGCCGGCTGCGGCCCTGCGCCAACGAGGAGTGCCGGTTGTTCCTCATCGATCATTCGCGCGCCGGGACGGCCCGCTGGTGCTCGATGAGCGGCTGCGGGAACCGGATGAAGGCGCGCCGCCACTACAGCCGGACCCGCCGAGACTGAAACCGCGATGTCAACCTCGCGGGCATGGAATCCTGGCTGGGATGCGGCACTACTACACCGCCGATGAGATCCGCGAAGCCGAAGCGCCGCTGCTGGCGTCGCTGCCGGAAGGCGGGCTCATGCGACGCGCCGCGTTCGGGTTGGCCACCGCGATCATCCGCGAACTGGTCCTGCTGACCGGCGGCATTGCCGGGCGCCGCATCTGTGCCGTCGTCGGCTCCGGCGACAACGGCGGTGACGCGCTGTGGGCAGCGACGTTCCTGGGCCGCCGGGGTGTCGCAGCCGCAGCGGTGCTCCTCAATCCCGAACGCACCCACAAGTCCGCCCTGGCCGCGTTCACCCGCGCCGGCGGCAGAATGGTGGAAAGTGTCCCGGCGGCAACCGATCTGGTGATCGACGGGGTGGTCGGCATCTCCGGCTCGGGCCCGTTGCGGCCCAACGCAGCCGAGGTTTTCTCCGCCGTCGACCAGGCGGGCATCCCCGTCGTCGCGGTCGACATTCCCAGCGGCGTCGACGTGCAGACCGGCGCCACCGACGGCCCGCACGTGCACGCCACCCTGACCGTGACGTTCGGCGGCCTGAAACCCGTTCACGCCCTCGGTGATTGCGGCCGTGTCGAACTGGTCGACATCGGCCTCGACCTGCCACCCACCGATGTGCTGGGATTCGACGCCGCCGACGTCGCCGCGCGCTGGCCGAAGCCTGGGCCCAACGACGACAAGTACACCCAGGGTGTGACGGGCATCCTGGCCGGCTCGGCAACCTATCCCGGTGCGGCCGTGCTGTGCACCGGTGCCGCCGTCGCCGCCACCTCAGGCATGGTCCGCTACGCGGGAAGCGCGGGCCCGCAAGTGCTTTCGCACTGGCCCGAAGTCATCGCTGCGCCCAGCGCCGCCGCATCGGGTCGCGTGCAGGCCTGGGCAGTCGGTCCCGGCCTCGGCACCGACGACACCGGGGCCGCGGCGCTGTGGTTCGCGCTGGAGACCGATCTGCCGGTGATCGTCGACGCCGACGCGCTCACCATCCTCGCCGCCCACCCCGACCTGGTCATCGGCCGCACTGCACCGACCGTATTGACCCCCCACGCAGGCGAATTCGCGCGGTTAGCACGAGCCGCCTCGCCGGCGAGTACAACACGAGCCGCTCCGCCCGGTGACGATCGCGTCGCGGCCACCCGCAAGCTGGCCGACCGGCTCGGCGCCAACGTGCTGCTGAAGGGCAACGTCACGATCGTCGCCGAACCCGGCGGACCGGTCTACCTCAACCCGGCGGGCCAATCATGGGCCGCCACCGCGGGATCGGGCGACGTGCTGTCGGGCATCATCGGCGCGCTGCTGGCCGCCGGGCTGCCCGCCGGTGAAGCAGCTGCCGCGGCCGCCTTCGTACATGCGCGGGCCGCCAACCTGTCCGCCGCCGATCCGGGACCACATCCAGCGCCGACGTCCGCGTCGCGCATCCTCGCCCACGTCCGCACCGCCATCGCCAGCCTGTAACGAAAGGACTTGCCATGCCGCGCAAGCTGACCCACGCACCGCAGATCACGCCGGCCTACACGGGGCGGCTGGCGATGGCGCCGGTTCCGTCGCTGCGGTTGCCCGATGATGCGATGGATCCCGACGCCGCCTACCGCTTCATCCACGACGAGCTGATGCTCGACGGCAGCAGCCGGTTGAACCTCGCGACGTTCGTCACCACCTGGATGGACCCGCAGGCCGAGACCCTGATGGCCGAGACATTCGACAAGAACATGATCGACAAGGACGAATACCCGGCCACCGCCGCGATCGAGCAGCGCTGCGTCTGCATGGTGGCCGACCTGTTCCACGCCGAGGACCTGCGCGACGACGACCCGTCGAGCGCCACCGGGGTGTCGACGATCGGATCGAGCGAGGCGGTGATGCTGGCCGGCCTGGCGTTGAAGTGGCGCTGGCGCGAAAAGGTCGGCAAGGACTGGAAGGGCCGCACGCCGAATCTGGTGATGGGCGCCAACGTGCAGGTGGTGTGGGAGAAGTTCTGCCGTTACTTCGACGTGGAACCGCGCTATCTGCCGATGGCCGAAGGCCGCTACGTCATCACGACCGAGCAGGTGCTCGACAACATCGACGAGGACACCATCGGCGTGGTGGCGATCCTCGGCACCACGTTCACCGGCGAACTGGAGCCGATCGGCGAGATCTGCGCCGCCCTCGACAGACTCGCCGCAGGCGGAGGGCTGGACGTCCCCGTGCACGTCGACGCGGCCAGCGGTGGCTTCGTGGTGCCATTCGTGCACCCGGACCTGGAGTGGGACTTCCGGTTGCCGCGGGTGGTGTCGATCAATGTCAGCGGCCACAAGTACGGCCTGACCTACCCAGGCATCGGTTTCGTGGTGTGGCGCAGCAAGGAGTACCTGCCCGACGATTTGGTGTTCCGGGTCAATTACCTCGGCGGTGACATGCCGACGTTCACGCTGAACTTTTCCCGGCCGGGCAACCAGGTGGTCGGCCAGTACTACAACTTCCTGCGGCTCGGCCGTGCCGGCTACGCCCAGGTGATGCAGTGCCTGTCACAGACCGCCCGGTGGCTGGGCGACGAACTACGCGAGAGCCGGCACTTCGAGGTGGTGGCCGACGGCTCGGCGATCCCGGTGGTCAGCTTCCGCCTGGCCGGTGATTTCGGCTACACCGAGTTCGACGTGTCACATGCGCTGCGGGCCTACGGCTGGCAGGTGCCGGCGTACACCATGCCAGAGGGTGCGACGGACATCACGATGCTGCGCATCGTGGTACGGGAGGGCTTCTCCGCCGACCTGGCCAGGGCGCTTCGCGACGACATCGCCACCGCGTTGGGCCACCTCGACGAGCTGAAGCCCGGCGGACACTTCGACGAGGTGCAGCCCTTCGCTCACTGAGCGGCGCGCCGAACGTTCCGTACCGCTCGACTTTCCGCAGAAATCTCGAGCGGTAAGGAACGTTCGTCGGGAAAAAGCCGTTCTGGGACAATCGGCAGTGCCATGCAAACGACCGAGCTTTCGCTGACCCCCGCCGCGGCCGCCGAGGCCGTGGTGGACCTCGACGCGATCGCCCACAACGTGCGGCTGCTGCGTGAGCACGCGGGATCGGCCCAGGTGATGGCCGTCGTCAAGGCCGATGGGTACGGCCACGGCGCCACCCAGGTGGGGCGTGCCGCCCTGGCCGCCGGCGCGGCCGAACTCGGCGTGGCCACCATCGACGAGGCACTGGCGCTGCGCCGCGACGGCATCGGCAATCCGGTGCTGGCGTGGCTGCATCCACCCGGCACCGATTTCGGGCCTGCGCTGACGGCAGACGTCCAGCTGGCGGTATCGTCCGTGCGCCAGCTCCGCGAGGTGCTCGACGCGGTGGAGCGCACCAGCCGCACCGCCACGATCACTGTCAAGGTCGACACCGGGCTGAACCGCAACGGCGTGAGCGCCGTGGAGTATCCGGAAGTGCTGACCGTGCTGCGCCGTGCGCAGGCCGACGGTGCGGTCCGGCTGCGCGGCATCATGTCGCATCTGGTGCACGGCGACGATCCGGACAATCCGTTCAATGATCTTCAGGCACAACGTCTTACCGACATGGTGGCGTACGCCCGCGAGCAGGGAGTGCGCTTCGAGATCGTCCACCTGAGCAACTCCCCGGCCGCCATGACCCGCCCCGATCTGGCGTTCGACATGGTCCGGCCGGGCATCGCAGTGTACGGCCAGACTCCCATTCCGGAGCGGGGCGACATGGGTCTGCGTCCGGCGATGACACTGAAATGCCCTGTCGCACTTGTCCGATCGGTGCAGGCCGGCGACGGAGTGTCCTACGGCCACACCTGGATCGCCGAA
>JBKOYU010000598.1:0-3926 GCA_046725575.1 Actinomycetota bacterium
GAAGTGCCAGTGTGGTGTCATGGCACCGAAACGGAAGCCTGCGATCCTCGACCCGTCGACCAACAATCCGTTCGCGCATCCGAGCGGTTGGCCCGGCCGGATCGCGGGCCGGATCATGCGGTGGACGAACAAGCAGGACGAGGTCGTCGGCGTTCTCGACGTCCAACCTGGAGACGACGTCCTCGAGGTCGGCCACGGTCCGGGCGGTCTCATCCGGCTTCTCGCCGAACGCACCGAAGCAGCGAGCATCCGTGGGGTCGACCCGTCTCCGGAGATGCGCGACCAGGCGAGCGGGCACAACCGGAAGGCCATCCGCGCCGGCCGGGTTCGCCTCGACCTCGGCACCGCCGACCGGACCGGCCTTCCCGACGCCAGCGTCGACCGCGTGGTCTCGGTGAACAACGTCGCGATCTGGCCCGACCTCGAAGCCGCGGTGAACGAGCTGCACCGGGTCGTTCGTCCGGGCGGCACCGTCGTCATCGCCTGGCACGGCGGCACGACGCCGTCGCGCATCGCCAGGTCCCTCCGCCTGCCGGAGGACGAGCTCGGCCGCATCGAGCAGGTGCTGCGGGATCGCTTCGGCGCGGTCGGCCGCCGCCGGCTGTCGAGCCTCGACGTCTTCACCGCTACGCGCTGAGCCGTTTCGCTCGCGGTGAAAGCCGTTCCATCAGCTTTGTAACGGTGTAATCATGTAATCATGCGACATCATCACCTCCATGGCCGACGGTCCGGCCGCTCCGGCGGCTGGCAGCAGGCCCAACAACCCGACGCAAGTGACGCAGCCGACTGGTTCGCCGGCCGACTGCCCGACGGCTGGTTCGCCGGCGACCCGACGGTCGTCGTCGATCGCGAAGAGATCACCGTCATCGGCCGCCTTCCCGAGGCCGAAGGCGAAAGCGAAGCCCACGCCTCCGGACGCGTCGCCCGCTTCCGCGAAGAAACCCGCCCCGAGCGCATGCGCATCGCAGACGAAGCCGAAGACCGCTACGGCCGCAAGGTCGCCTGGGGCGTCGAAGTTGGCGATCCCAACTCGCCCGAACGAATCCTGTTCACCCACATCGCCGTACCCGTGATGACGCGGCTCAAGCAGCCCGAACGTCAGGTGCTCGACACGCTCGTCGACGCCGGGGTCGCCCGATCCCGCTCGGATGCGCTGGCCTGGTCGGTGCGGCTGGTCGGTGAGCACGCCGACGAATGGCTGGGCAAGCTGCGCGACGCGATGCGCAACGTCGACGACCTTCGCGCCGAGGGCCCGCAGCTCTAGTTTCTCTGGCGAGCAGACGCGAAAGTCCCCCACAGCTGCTCGCGCAGAATCAGGCCTGGGTCATGGCCCAGTATCCGCCGTGACGGGCCATCAGGTCGTCGTGGCTGCCGCGCTCGACGATCCTGCCCGCCTCCATCACCAAGATGACGTCTGCATCGCGGATGGTCGAAAGCCGATGCGCGATGATGAAACTCGTTCGATCGCGGCGCAGCTCGCCCATGGCGTGCTGAATCAAGAGCTCGGTACGGGTGTCCACGGAGCTGGTGGCCTCGTCGAGCACGAGCAGCTGGGGTCGGGCCAGGAACGCGCGGGCGATGGTGATCAGCTGCTTTTCGCCTGCGCTGATGTTGCCGCCGTCGTCGCTGACAATCGTCTGGTAGCCGTCGGGCAGCATGTGTACGAACCGATCGACGTAAGCGGCCGTGGCGGCATCGATAACTTCGTCCTCGCTGGCGTCCGGCCGACCATAGGCGATGTTGTCGTAGATCGTCCCGCCCAACAGCCAAGTGTCCTGCAGCACCATCCCGATCCGGGAGCGCAGCGAGGAGCGGCTGACCGACGAGATGTCCACGCCGTCAACGAGAATGCGGCCGGAGTCGACGTCATAGAACCGCATCAGCAGGTTCACCAGCGTCGTCTTGCCCGCACCGGTCGGCCCGACGATGGCCACGGTGCTGCCCGGTTCGGCCACCAGCGACAGGTCTTCGATCACTGGTGTGCCGGCTCGGTAGCTGAAGTTGACGTGCTGGAACTCGACCCGGCCCCGTGGGCCGCCGTCCAGGGACGGCAGCATCACGTCCGGATCCGCCGACTCTTCCTCGGCATCGAGCAGATCGAAAACCCGCTCCGCGCTTGCCACTCCGGACTGCAGCGTGTTGTACATCCCTGCGACCTGAGTCAGCGGCTGGTTGAACTGGCGGACGTACTGAATGAACGCCTGGATGCTGCCCAGCGTGATCTGGCCCGTCGCGACCTGGACACCGCCGACCACCGCAACGGCCACGTAGCTCAGGTTTCCGATGAACGTGGTGGCCGGCCCCACCAGCCCCGAAAAGAACTGCGCGCCAAAGCTGGCGTGGTAGACGTCGTCGTTGAACTCGCGAAATTGCTCCAGTGCCCTGGCCCGGTGACCGAACGTCTTGACCACCGTGAAGCCGCTGTAAGTCTCCTCGATGTGGGCGTTGAGCCGGCCGGTATTGGCCCACTGCGCAACGAACAGCCGCTGTGAGCGGCGGGCGATCGTCCGGGTCACCCACAGCGACAGCGGCACCGTGACCACGGTGAGCAGTGTCAGCAGCGGCGAGATGGTCAGCATCATCACCAGCACGGCCAGCACCGTCAGCAGCGAGGTCAACAGCTGGCTGATCGTCATCGACAACGACGTCTGAATGTTGTCGACGTCATTGGTGACCCGGCTCAGCACCTCGCCGCGTTGCCGCGAGTCGAAATAGCGCAGCGGCAGCCGGTGCACCTTGTGCTCGACATCCGACCGCAGCGCCACCATGGTGCGCTGAACCGCGACGTTGAGAATGCGGGCCTGCAGCCAAATCATCAGCGCTGCAAGCAGATACAGCCCCAGTGCTAGCAGCAACGTGCGGCCGATGGCGCCGAAGTCCACGCCGCGGCCCGGCACCACTTTCATGCCCGAGAGCAGATCGGCGAACGTGTTGTCGCCGCGCGCCCGTGCCGCCGCGATCGCCTGTTCCTTCGTCAGTCCGGCGGGCAGCTGGCGTCCGATCACGCCGTTGAACAACAGGTCGGTGGCGTGGCCGAGGATGCGCGGGCCGATCACCCCGATCGCGATGCCGCCGACCCCCAGCAGGACCACCATGGCCGTCAGCCCGCGCTGCGGCGTGAGTCGCTTGACCAACCGCAATGCCGACCCCTTGAAGTCGCGCGACCGCTCCGTCGGCGCCTGCATGACGCCGCGGATCGGACGCGCCATCGGCCCGGCGGTCATCCGTGGCCTCCCGCTCCGGCGCCAAGCGACTGCGAGTCGGCGAACTCGGCATAGGTAGCGCAAGTGGCCAGCTGCGTCTCGTGCGTGCCGATGCCCACCACCTGGCCGTCGTCCACGACGACCACCTGGTCGGCCTCCGCGACCGTCGAGATGCGCTGCGACACAACCACCACCGTGGCGTCGGCTGAGACGTCACGCAGCGAGGCGCGGACCCGCGCATCGGTGTGCACATCGAGCGCGGAGAACGCGTCGTCGAACAGGTAGATCGCCGGGCGCCGCACCACGGCCCGCGCGATCGCCAGCCGTTGCCGTTGTCCGCCCGAGAAGTTGATGCCGCCCTGCGCGACCCGCAGCGCCAGGCCGTCGGGGTTGGCGCGGACAAAGTCGTCGGCCGCCGCCACCCGCAGCGCGTCCCACATCTCGTCGTCGGTCGCATCCGCCTTGCCGTAGCGCAGGTTGTCGGCGACCGTGCCGGAGAACAGGTAACCCCGCTGCGGCACCAGGCCTATCGCCGACCACAACTGCTCGGTGTCGTATTCGCGCACGTCGACCCCGTCCACCAGAACCGAGCCGCCAGTCACGTCGTAGAGCCGGCAGATCAGCGATATCAACGTCGACTTGCCCGAACCGGTCGATCCGACGATGGCCGTGGTGGCCCCAGGACGGGCCGTCAACGAAACATCCTGTAACACAGGCCGATCG
>JBKOYU010000664.1:0-3209 GCA_046725575.1 Actinomycetota bacterium
CCACCTAAGGCAACTCGCGCAGATCAGTTATGGCGTTGGAGACCCCGGGGATCGACTTGTCGCGGTGTTGACTCAATACGCCCACCTCATGCGGCAGACCCACGGCCACGACACCGACCTGGTGAAGTTCCTTCACCCGGACCATCAGGTGGCCGACGCCCGTGGGCAGCTACACGGCATGATCCGGCAACTGATCGTCGAGGCGGCACAGGGTGGGCGGCTGCGCGACGACGTCCCACCCGCCGAACTCGCCGGCTACTGCCTGAACGCACTCACTGGGTCAGCCGCGCTGACGAGCAACGCGGCCGTCGACCGCCTCGTCACCGTGATTCTCGACGGACTTCGGCCGCCTCGCTGAACCTCGTTGCTCATGTCTTGCGCGCCGCGCCGACAAACAGCGCGCCACCAAAGTGGTGTTCGATCCGACCGGTGCCGTGCAATCCGTGACGCGCCAGTTCGGCGGCGAATTCGTCTGCCTCGAAGCGGTTTTCACGCGGATGGACGGTGAACGTGCGGAAAACCCAGGTATCCAGCATGTGCCGGGGGATTTCCTCGAACAAGAGCAGACCGCCGGGCCGCAGCACGCGAGCGACCTCGCCGATCGACTCCTGCCAGTCCGGCACGTGATGGATGATCCCGAAATCCACCACGGTGTCGATCGCGCCGGACGGCTGATCGATGTTGCACACGTCGCCGACTGACAGCGACACCGGACGTGCGTGCAACCGGCGCCGGGCCAGCTCGACCATCGATTCGTCGAGGTCGAAGGCCGTCACCCGCTCGGCGCCGAGGCGGTCCAGGATGACCTCGGATCCGACGCCGCGGCCGCAGCCGACCTCCAACACGTGCTGGCCCGACAGGGCGCCGCCCGCCAGCCTGCGGAACCACGCTGCTTCCCGCCGGTGCTGATGTGCGGCCCGCACGGGATTGTTCACAAACGCGCGTTCGATCGAGTTGAGCTTCATGTCGCGGACGGTACCCCTATGGGGTATGGCCCGAAAGGCCTACGTCTGCGCCCATGGCAGCATCGGCGGTCATGCGCATCCTCGTGCAGCGGGTGACGTCGGCGTCGGTGACGGTCGGCGGTGACGTCGTCGGCGCCATAAGGCCTGAGGGCCAGGGCCTGCTCGCCCTCGTCGGCGTCACGCACACGGACGACGCCGCGAAGGCGCAGCGCCTGGCCGAAAAGCTCTGGCAGCTAAGAATTCTCGATGACGAAAAGTCGGCATCAGACGTTGACGCGCCGATCCTGGTGGTCAGCCAGTTCACGCTGTACGCCAACACCGCGAAGGGCAGGCGGCCGACGTGGAACGCCGCCGCGCCAGGTGCCGTCGCCGAGCCGCTGGTGACGGCGTTCGCCGACGCACTGCGCGGCCTCGGCGCCCACGTGGAAACCGGCGTGTTCGGCGCCGACATGCAGGTCCAGCTCGTCAACGACGGGCCGGTGACGGTGCTGCTGGAGTTGTGACCTACTAACCAGTCGCGACGGGAGGGATGCCCTCGGAGGGCTGGACGATGACGAAGCCCTGCCCGTAGAACGACACCTGAAGCGCTTCGCCGGAACCGCGACCGATCAGCGCCCCCGCCTTGAAGCTCGTCTTCAACTGCGTCTGCAGGTTCGCCGACCACGCCACCACCGCATTGGTGTCGGCGAACGTCGGCGCCTCCGCCGCATTCAGCACGACCGGCGGGCCGTCGGTGGTCAGCGCCACCCAACCGGTGCCGCGCAATGTGGTGTTGAACAGCCCGCCCGCCACCATGCTGCCGCCCTTCACCCGCTCGATGTTCCAGTCGAGGCTCGACGAAAACGCGAGGACGTTCTTGCCGCTGATCGACAAGCCGGCATTGTTCAGGTTCAACAGGTGCACGTCGTAGGCCCGCTCGGCGAGGAACACGTCGCCCTGACCCTGGCACCGCATCAGCGGCAGACCCTCACCGGTCAGCGCCTTCTTGATGAATCTCGATGCGCCGCCGCCCTCGAACGAGAAGTCCACATTGCCCTGATAGGCGACCATCGATCCCTGACGGGCCATGAACGGTTCGCCAAGCCGCACGCGCAGCAGCTTCGAGTTCTGGTTCGCGATCGGCTTGGCCTCTTTCTCGCTGAACCGACCGTCGACGAGATCCCCGGTGATTCCGGCGAATCCGTCACCGGCAGGCTGGCCCACCCGCGCCGCCTGAGGTTGTGGCGGACCGCCTTGCGGCGCACCTCCCTGGGGCGGTCCTCCCTGAGGCGGCGCTCCACCGCCCAACGGCGCCCGGCCGACCTGACCGCGCTGCGACACCTGATCGGTCCAGCGCTGCCCGTCAAACCATCGAAACTCGTACCGACCCTCGGGGTCGGGTTGCCAGCTTCCAGGCCCAGTTCCTGTCATGGACACCAAACTATGCCAACCGCTGGCATTCTTAATGTCATGGCAAAGGAAATCGACCGGGTCCGAGCGCAAAGCGTTCTCGCGGTCATCAAGCAGCACCCGGGCATGGTGTTGTTCGCCGTCTCGCCGGCGATCGCAGTCATCGCACTCGTGTGGTGGTTGGTCAGCCCTGCCTTGGCCGTGCTTCTGCTGATCGGGGCGGTAGTCGGCGGCGGCGCCGTCCTGCTCATGAAGCGCTAGATAACGGCTGACCCTGTTCCTCGGCGATTTCCTCGATGGTGACTCCGCCGAGCCGCTTGTCGAGCACCTCGATCATGTGGGGGCATTGGTCGACCGGGTGATCGGCCGGGCAGGCCAGCGCATGCTCGAGGAAGTCACGTGCGCCGTTCGCTCGGGTGATGAGCTCCTCGATGGCGGTGATCTGCTCGCGGACCGCCTCCCGCCACTGGTCGCTGGGTTCGTCGAGTACGGCCGAGGCCGCGTCCAGGCGGATGCCAAGGCGCTGCATGAGCTGGATGAACGCCAGCCGGCGGAGCTGTTCGCGGCTGTACATGCGCTTGCCGCCGCGGCGCTCGGGAGTCACCAACCCCCTGTCCTCGTAGTAGCGCAGCGCCGAAGTATTGAGTGCGAGCATCTGTGCGGCATCGCCGATCGTCACGAGCTCCATGTCTCCATTTGACTTCAACCTTGATTGAAGTGCCAGTGTGGTGTCATGGCACCGAAACGGAAGCCTGCGATCCTCGACCCGTCGACCAACAATCCGTTCGCGCATCCGAGCGGTTGGCCCGGCCGGATCGCGGGCCGGATCATGCGGTGGACGAACAAGCAGGACGA
>JBKOYU010000245.1:0-2973 GCA_046725575.1 Actinomycetota bacterium
GATCAGCGGCGTCCACCGCTGCCCGATCACGTCGACCGCGCGTGCGATCGAGCAGCTGATGTCCGCGAACGCCTGCTTCGGCATGCCTTCACAATAGTCCATTGCTTTTTGCAATGGAGCTGGTTAGGTTGTTTGCATGGCTATGATGGAGACGAAGAACGCGGTCGCCACCTTTCTGGAGGCCACCCGTGCCAAGGATGTCGATCGGATGATGAGCGCGCTGGCGCCCGACGCGGAGCTGGCGTCGCCACTGTCCGGCCGGATGCTCTTCCGCGGAGTCGCCGATCTGCGTGTGCTTCTCGCCGCGGTCTATGGCGGACTGTCCGACCTGACGTGGCGCGAGGTGATCGGCGACGGGTCCACGCGGGTGGCGGTCAGTGACGCGCGGATCGCGGGTGTGACGATCACCGATGCGATGGTGCTCGAGCTCGACGACGCCGGGTTGATCGTGCGGATCCGGCCTCACCTGCGGCCGTGGCTGGCCATCACGCTGTTCGCTCTGCTGCTGGTGCCGAAGATCGCCCGTCACCCCGGCGTAGTGCTTCGCGCCCTGCGACGCTGACACCGAACCATCGTTGCAGGGCGGCGTGCAATCGGTCCTCGTCGTCGGACTCGAAAGTGTCTGCCGCCCAAGCGACGTAGCCGTCCGGCCTGATCAGCAGCGCGCAGGCCTCGAGGTCGGGGGCGGCACCGGCCACGACATCGACGCGGTCGGCCCACCCGCGTGCGGCTTCGCCCACGTGTCCGCCCGACAGGTCGAGCAGTACCGGGCGGCCCTGGTGCAGAAGCTCAGCTACACGCCGGCCATCGCGGAGGGTCAAGTCGGGCGCCAACCGCCCCGCGAGCGGATGGTCGTTGCCCACGTCGTAGCGGACGTCGGAGCCTGCGAGCAGGTGTGCCATGTGCTCGGCGACGCTGGGTAGTTGCAGGAGTTCGGTGAAAAGCTCTCGCAGCGCGGCGATCTCGGGCCCGGGACCGAAAAGCGCGGTCTGTGACAGGGAGTGCATCATCACGCGCTCGCCAACCGGATACCGTTCGCTGTGATAGGTGTCCAGCAGAGCCGTCGGCGCCCAGCCGTTGACCGCAGCGGCCAGTTTCCAGCCGAGGTTCATCACGTCCTGCAGGCCCAGATTCAGGCCCGGACCGCCCATCGCGGAATGTACATGGGCGGAATCGCCGACGAGGAAGATGTTTCCTTCGCGGTAGCGGTCGGCCTGGCGGGTGTTCTGTCCGGCGATGCGGCGCAACGCATGTGGCCCCTCTCCGACGGGCGGTTCAACCGGTAGATCCACGCCAAGCACCCGCCGCGCGCTGTCGCGCAGCTCGTCGAGGGTCAGCGGCTCGGAATCGTCCGCATGCTGGTCGAATTCGATGGTTCCAACCATCGGCCGACCCCGCTCCATTTCTGCGAAGATGAATCCACCGTTGTCGAGCCGGTTGTGCCCCCACGGCAGCGGCCCAACACCCGGGACATCGAGACCCCCATTGGCGGAGCGCAATTCGTCGGGAACGCTGACGTGCGCGATGCGGGCGACCGTGTTGGATGTGTAGCCGGGAAAGTCGATGCCGGCCAGCTTGCGCACGGTGCTGCGCCCGCCGTCGGCGCCGACGAGATACGTGGCCTCCAACGCGTACGTTTCATCGGGCGTCGAGACACTGATTTTGACACCGTCTGAACGCGATTCCACGCCGATCAACTCATGGCCCCACCGGACGTCTACGCCGAGCTCGCGGGCACGATCGTCGAGCATTCGGACGAGCCGAGGCTGCGACATCATCAGCGCGTACATCGGGTTGTCCTGCATGCCGAATAGCGGTACGGACATACCACTGAAGATCCACTCGTACAACGGCTTTGGTGGACCGTATGAACCGCTGAACCGTTGGTAAAGCCCGCGCATGTCCAGGAGCCGAATGACCTGTCCGACCATGCCGTTGGCCTTCGGCTCGTCGCTGGGCGCTGGCAGTCGTTCGAGCACTACGGGCCGTACGCCAGCGAGCGCGAGTTCGCAGGCAAGCATCAGCCCGTTGGGGCCTGCTCCTGAGATGACCACGGAGACTTGAGCTTCGGACATCGGCATCACCTTTCGGGCAGTCCGGCCGCGACGTCGGCTAAGCCGCGACGGAGGAGTTCGGTAAAGGCCACGGGTGGATCGGCATTGGCATAGGCCTCCATCGCCGTTTCGCCGACCGCCTTGATGACCGCAGCGACCAAGCGCGGGTACATATCGCGAGCGGGGTCCGTGCCGGTACGTTCCGCGATCGCGTCGACCCAGTCGGCGAATAGGTCCCTCGTCAGCGCGGCGCGCAGATCCCGGGCGGACAGGAGGTCCCGGATCACTACCAGCTCCTTGTGGGTCGGCCGAATGTTCGTGGCGCCCTCGGCTTCCAGCGGCGCGAGCACGGCCTCCGTGATCGCCGACCATAGCGGCTCGTCGGCGGGTCGCTCCCGGAATGCCGCGAGGCTCTGTCGCATTCGATCGATCTGGCGGAAGGCGATCGCCTCGTACTTTCCCGCGAAGTAGTTGTTGAAGGTCCGCAGAGATACGCCGGCCCTGTTGGCGATGTCTTCGCGAGTGACGTTCTCCAGCCCCCGTTCTAACGCCAACTCCAGGGCGGCGTCGCTCAGCGCCCAACGGGTGCCGAGTTTCTTGCGCTCCCGAAGCCCCAACGTGGTGACCATGCGACCAGGCTAGCCAAAACTTGCACGGTAGGCAAAATTGCCTGGTAGGCAAATTCGAAAATCAGAATGGTGGGGGTTTGTTGCGTTCGGCGATGTGGTCGTCGTTGAGTTTGCGTTCGGCTTCGATTCGGCGGGCGAGGTTTTCGGCCCGGGTGTGGCGGCGCCTGGGCATCATGGCGCCCGCGGTCGCCGGTTGGCCAGACTGTGGGTTCGTGTCCGGGCGTCCACAGGGTGGCGGTGGTTGCCACAGGGCGGGGAACAGCGCGGCGCTGCCGTTGGTGGTGTAGGTA
>JBKOYU010000513.1:0-11510 GCA_046725575.1 Actinomycetota bacterium
CGCTTGGCGATCCGACACGGTCGGCACATCGTCAGTACGGAATCAGCGAGGCGAGTGCATTCGTCGTCCGCCCGGACAAGCACATCGGCTATCGCGGAAAGCCTGTCGATGTCGACCGGCTAATGGCCGATTTGGCCAGCCGACTTCCGGCCACGTCGCGTACGGCGGGGCGTTAGTCGCGCAGCATCTCGGCGACGAGGAACGCCAACTCCAGTGACTGCTGGGTGTTGAGCCGGGGATCGCACGCGGTCTCGTAGCGGCCAGCGAGGTCGGAGTCGGAGATGTCCTGCGCGCCGCCGAGGCATTCGGTGACGTTCTCGCCGGTGATCTCGACGTGGATGCCGCCGGGGTGGGTGCCCAGCGCGCGGTGCACCTCGAAGAAGCCCTGCACCTCGTCGACGATGCGGTCGAAGTGCCGGGTCTTGTAGCCGGTCGACGACTCATGCGTGTTGCCGTGCATCGGGTCGCACTGCCAGATCACCTGATGACCGGTGGCCTGGACCTTCTCGATGATCGGCGGCAGCAGGTCACGCACCTTGTTGTTGCCCAACCTGCTGACCAGCGTCAGCCGTCCCGGCTGGTTGTGCGGATCGAGCCGCTCCACGTACTCGACCGCGAGCTCCGGCGTCATCGTCGGGCCGATCTTCACCCCGATCGGGTTGGCGATCACCTCCGCGAACGCGACGTGCGCTCCGTCGAGCTGGCGGGTGCGCTCGCCGATCCACACGTAGTGCGCGGATAGGTCGTACAGCCGCGGCTCGCTGTAGTCGGTCGACAGCCGCAGCATCGCGCGCTCGTAGTCGAGCACCAAAGCCTCATGGCTGGCGTAGATTTCGGCGGTCTGCAGGTTGTGGTCGGCAACGCCGCACGCGCTCATGAAGGTCAGGCCGCGGTCGATCTCGCTGGCGAGCGCCTCGTAGCGGGCACCGGCGGGCGACGTCCGGACGAACTCCCGGTTCCAGTCGTGCACCTGATGCAGCGAGGCAAGGCCCGACGCGGTCAGCGCGCGCACCAGGTTCATCGCCGCGCTGGCGTTGGCGTAGGCACGCACCAGCCGTGACGCGTCGTGTTCGCGCGCGGCCGCGTCGGGCGCGAAGCCGTTGATCATGTCGCCGCGGTAGGACTTCAACCCCAGCGCGTCGATGTCCGACGACCGCGGTTTGGCGTACTGGCCCGCGATGCGGGCCACCTTGACCACCGGCATGCTGGCGCCGTACGTGAGCACCACGGCCATCTGCAGCAGGGTGCGGATATTGGCCCGGATGTGCGGTTCGGTGTTGTCGACAAACGTCTCCGCGCAGTCGCCGCCCTGCAGCAGGAACGCCTCACCGCGGGCGACATCGGCCAGCAGGCCCCGCAGCCGCTCGATCTCCGCGGGCACGGTCACCGGCGGAACGCTCTCCAGGACCGTCCGCATCACCTTGGCCGATTCGGCGTCCCAGCTGGGCTGCTGTGCCGCCGGCTTGGCCAGCGCGGCGTCCAGCCGATGCCGCAGGTCATCCGGCAGCGGCGGCAGCGGCGGCAGCTGATCGATGGGTACGTCGACGGTCCAGTTCACCCGTTCATGGTAACGGGCGCCCACACCTGCTTTTCACCGCTGGGCTGGGCCGATTCACCGGTCGCTTCGCTCCAGCCCGCCGGAAACTTCACCCGTGGTCATCAGCCGAAACCGCAGCAGGTTGTGCCTCGCGTCGACCAGGGCGTTGTGTGCGTCACGCGGTCGCGGTGGCATCCGCGGCGAGCCGTGGTCCTCCCAGAACTGCCGCAACTCGCGGGTGAAGCGAGGGATCGCAGGCGGCAGGTCGGTCATCGGCCCCCACAACTGGCACAGCACCACGTGGTCGTAGGCGCCGACCCAGGCCCACAGCTCGATCGGCTCGTCACCGTCGACGCCGAAGAAGTCCTCCAGGTCCGTCCGGATCTGCCTGCGCGAGCGCCACAGCCGCGACGACGGCGACGGCAGCTTGGGCAGCACGTGCTTGCGCACCCAGCTGCCGGCGCGCTCCGGGTTGAATTCCGTTGAGATTGCGTAATATTCGCGGCCGTCCTCGGCTACGACACCGATCGAGATCAACTCGATGGTGCGGCCGTTGTCGATGAACTCGGTGTCGTAGAAGTACCTCACACTCCGGCCGCCGTCCGTTCCGGCGGCGCTGGCGCGGCGTGGATTTCGCGATCGAGCTGCTGATCGACTTCGCTGTCGTCGGGAAAGTGGGGCTCGCCGGCGATGGCGTGCTGCAGCCACAGCTTGGCCTGGACCACCGGTCGGCGCAGCCGGCGTTCCCGTTCCAGCGCCCGATGCATCTTCCTGGGCTTGTTGCCGTAGCGCCAGCGGGCCCACGGTGCGTGTGGACGCGACAATCGAATGGCTCCGATGAACAGCAGGGGCGTGATGAACATGCCGACCAGCCCCGTCCACACCTTGCCCTTGAACAGCACGATCACCGCAAAGAGCAGCGTCACAAGGGCCGCGGCGATCACCAGTGCCCGTGCCTGCCACGTCTGGTCCTCACGCCAGATGGTCACGTCGAAGAAGGACAACGGGTTGAAGCCCAGGATGAGCAAACCCGCCACCGCAACCGCGGCGAAGACCGCGTCCACCGACGTGCGGCCGTCCTCGGCCCAATACACGTCCTGCAAGTGCAGGATCAATGCGAACTCGTCCAATACCAGCGCCGCACCGATTCCGAAAAAGGTTGCGGCGACCGTGAATTCGGGTACCCCACCGTTGACCGCCAACGTCACCATCGTCACCCCGGAGACCATGACCAAGATCACACCGATCACCACGTGGTGGATGTGTAGCGACCCGTGGCCGATGTTGCGCGGCTGCCACCACTTGCGAGGGGCGTCGCTGCCGGCCTGCGACCGGATGTACCGGACGATCGTGCGCGTCACCAGGAACGTCAGGAGGAAGGCGATCAAGCACCACATCAGCGGTATCCGCCCCGGGGGGATGGCCAGATCGAAGTCGATGTCGAACTTGAGCGCGTCGAGCACGCAGAAAACTTACGCCGACCTGCGCCTGTCATGGCATGGATACCCTCCGACTCGCCGGAGGACACCGATAGGCTGGTCTGCGACATGAGTAATTGGCGGTCGCCCGGCGGGGCTGGTTGGGGGCCAACGCTCGCCTGGCGGCTGTTTCAGCTGCTCACCGTGGCGGCGTTGGTCTGGGCGGGCTGGCGGCTGTTGGGCCACATCCCGTACCGCATCGACCTCGATGTCTACCGGATGGGCGGAAAAGCCTGGCTCGACGGCCGACCGCTGTACGCCGACGGGGCGATGTTCCACACCCGCGGCGGCCTCGACCTGCCCTTCACCTACCCGCCGCTGGCCGCGGTCGTGTTCTCACCGTTCGCGTGGCTGTCGCTCAACGTGGCAAGCATCGCGATCACGGTGACCACCCTGGTGCTGCTGATCGCATCGACGGTGATCGTGCTGACCGGGCTGGACGTGTGGCCGCAGACCGCCGTTACCTCAGAGCCGGCCTGGCTGCGGCGATGCTGGCTGGCGGCCGCGATCGTGGCGCCCGCCGTCATCTACCTGGAACCCATCCGGTCGAACTTCGACTTCGGTCAGATCAACGTCGTGCTGATGACCCTCGTCATCGCCGATTGCGTGCCCCGCAGGACGCCATGGCCGCGCGGCGCGCTGCTGGGCGTCGCAATCGCCCTCAAGCTCACCCCTGCGGTGTTCCTCCTGTACTTCCTGCTGCGCCGCGACACCCGCGCGCTGCTGGTCACCGCGACCTCGGCGGTAGTGGCCACCCTGGCCGGTTTCGCGTTGGCGTGGCGGGACTCATGGGAGTACTGGACCGACACCGTGCGCAATACCGACCGCATCGGCACCGCGACGCTGAACACCAACCAGAACATCGCAGGCGCACTGGCCCGACTGGGGCTGCTCGGTGAGGGCGAGCGGTTCGTGCTGTGGACGCTGGCCTGCTTCGCGGTGCTCGGCTTGACGGTGTGGGTGGTGCGACGGGTCTTGCGTGCCGATCAGCCCGTGCTCGCTCTGATCTGTGTGGCGATGTTCGGGCTCGTGGTGTCGCCGGTGTCGTGGTCGCATCACTGGGTGTGGGTGCTGCCGACGGTGCCGGTGATCAGCGTGGTGGCCGTCCGGCAGCGGCATGTGGCGCTGGGCCTCGTCGTCGCGGCGGGTATCGCGTTGATGGTGTGGACGCCGATCCCGCTGATGCCCGAGCACCACGAAACAACGGCGTCGCTATTGCGCCAGCTCGCTGGCGGTTCATATGTGTGGTGGGCGATCGCGGTGATCGCGGTGGCGGGGACGGTGTCCGCGCGGTCGGCCGATCGCTCGGTCAGCCAGCCGCTGCTTCAGGCATCCGCGCCGGCGGCTTGATCGCCGTCGCGGCTTTTCCCTCTTTGATATCGGCGGCGTAGAGGTCGACGTACTCCTGCCCGGACAGCCGCATCAGCTCGTACATCACCTCGTCGATCACCGCGCGCTCGATGAACCGGTTGCCGGCCAGGCCCTCGAACCGGCTGAAGTCCATCGGCTTGCCGAACTTGACCCGAACGCGACCGAACCGCCACATCTTGCTGCCGGGCGGGTTGACCACGTTGGTTCCGATCATCGCGACCGGAATGACCGGCACGCCGGTCTGCAGCGCCAGCCGCGCGAGGCCGGTCTTGCCCTTGTACAGCCGGCCGTCGGGTGAACGGGTGCCCTCGGGGTACATGCCGAGCAGTTTGCCTTCGTTCAGGATCCGCTCGGCGGTGGTCAGTGCGCTCTGGGCGCTGTCGGCGTCGGTGCGGTCGATCGGCACCTGGCCGGCGACGGTGTAGAACCAGCGGGTGAACCAGCCCTTGAGCCCGGCTCCCGTGAAGTACTCCTGCTTGGCCAGGAAGGTGATCCGGCGGGTCACGACGAGGGGCAGGTAGAAGCTGTCGGCGACGGCGAGATGGTTACTGGCCAGGATCATCGGGCCGGAGTGCGGAACGTACTCCAGCCCTTCGACTTTCGGACGGCCGAGCAACGAGAGCAAAGGGCCCATGAAGATGTACTTGAAAAGCCAGTACCACATGGACACTCCCCATCACCATCACGGAGCACCGGACGGTGCTTTGCGACAACTTTACCTATGAGCTGTGGATGCGACCACACGGCCGATGTGCGATCCGCCTGCGCTCCTCGCTCCGCTGCACAAGGTCACTCCTCCACCGTCACAGGGATGTGCTGATACCGGCCCGGGCCCGACGGCGGCGGTGGTTCGTCGCCATCCGGTCCGCTCGGCGGCGGCGGGCCTTCCGGTGGCGGCTCGGGGCCGGACGTATCCGCGCCCTCGATAACGGCGCGGATGACCGCCAGCAGCGCCACACTGTGCTCGGCGATGACATCCAGGAGCGGATGCTGCTCGCCGGCCACCAGCGCCGCGAGCGCACACACCGGGCACCACACCTGCTGGCACTTGCCTGGCCCGTCGCCGGTGCCCGCCGCTCGAGCGGCGGCGAGTCGCACCGCGGGGTCGAGTTTGTCGAGGATGGTCCGGGCCAGCTGCCGCAATTCGGGGCCGATGTCGGGGTGAGACCCGGTCATGCTGGCCACACCTCCGGATTCGGTCGGAAACGCACGGTCAGTTCACTACCTTTTAGCTGCGCATCCGTCACGATGCATCGCCGCAGGACGGAGGCCAGTCGAACCCGGCGCCGCATGCCTCCCGCGCCGATGATCAAGTCGTCGTCGACCCGGCCCAACGTCAAGGCGGCGGAATCGACCTGCGGCAACTCTAGCCGCAACCGATACACCGATTCGAGTCCAGATCCCGATTCCCGGTCGACGATCGGCCGCAGCGGTCCCGGCGGCGGCGACCCGTGTCGCCGTCGTGCGCTGTCGAGCAGTTCGCCAAGCGCCTTGGGGCCGATCGGTTCGCCAGCGAGGTGTGGCACCAGTATCAGCTGCACATCACCGATCGTGGTATCCAGCTCGTCGATCACCGCCTGTTGCTCGGAGATGCGCTCGGAGTACCAATCGAACGCGGGATGCTCGGGCAGATTTCGGTACTCGTACGAATCGTCTTGAACCAGAATCTGATTGACGATCAGCTCGTCGACCTGCACACCCATCAGCGCCAGCGACCCGAGGGTGCGGACCGCCTCTGCGGCGACCACCCGCTCAGCCGTCAACACAAGGTGTGCGCTGACCCGTTCACCGTCGGTGAGCAGCGACCCCAGCTGCTCGGTCCCGGCGCTGATGCGTTCGACTAGCCCGATGACCGCCGCCGCGCGGGCGTCGTCGGCGCCGCCGGACAGCCGGCGATGCCGCGGCCAGGCGCGCTCCACGTACAAACCGAACGTCGCGGGCAGCGTGAGCATCCGCAGCGCGTCCGCGGTCGATGCGCAGTCCACCACCACGTGATCCCACTGCCCAGAGGCGGCCAGTTCGCCGACCTCGTGCAGGCCGAGCACCTCCTGGATGCCGGGTAGCGCCGAAAGTTCTTCTGGGGCAATGTCTCCCAGATCGGATTCGGGAAACCGGCCGGACAACAAGCCGGCGATCTCGCGCCATCGCGCCTCTAGTAGCGCCAGCGTGTCCATGGCGAGCGCGTCGAGGAAGCCGCCACCGGCGTCGGCGTCGTCGGCCAGCACTCGGGTGGGCTCGCGAAGACCCGTCGGCGTGACGGCGGTGCCCAGCACGTCGCCGATCGAATGCGCCTGGTCCGTAGAGACGATCAGCACCCGCAGCCCGGCGCGCGCGTCGCGCACCGCGGTGGCGGTGGCCAACGTTGACTTACCTACCCCGCCCTTGCCGACGAAGAGACTGATCCGGGCATCAGTCGGGGCACGCGGATTCACATCGGGCGGGGGTGGTGGGAGGTCACTCAGCCTCGACTCGTTTCTTGAGGTCCTTCAATGCGGTGTCGGTCAGCCTGCGCTCGGCCTTGCGCTTGAGCATCCCGATGATCGGGATCTTGAGGTCAACCGCCAATTCGTAGGTGACGTCGGTGCCGGAACCCTTGGGCGACAGTCGATATACGCCGTCCAACGACTTCAGTAGCGAGCTGGACACCAGGCTCCACTTGACCGATTTGTGGTCGGCCGGCCAGTCGTAGGACAACACCATCGTGTCCTTGAGCACCGCGGCATCCAGCACCAGGCGCGCGGTCTTGGGGTAGCCCTCGGCGTCGGCCTCGAGCACCTCGGTCTCCTTGTATTCGGCGACCCAGTCCGGATAGGAGCCGATATCGGCGATGACGTCCATCACCGTCGAAGGATCGGCATCGATGTAGATGGTCTGCGCCGTCTTGTCCGCCACGTGAAAAATCTACCTCCCCCTGCTGGCTCTGGCCGAAGTATCAGGCCAGGCGCGATACGCCCACCGGGCGTGTCGCCTCTAGTGTCCGCTTCACCTCGAATGCCATGTTCTTGCCCGTCACCCGGCGGCGATGGTTCATCTTCGCCAGGTTCATCTTGGCCAGCTGCCAGGCCGCCACCCCCGCAGGTTCAGCGTGCAGGAAATAGTGAAGCACGACCCCGTCGAGGACGGGTTCCAGCCAGATCTCCATGGTCCCGGTCAGCGCGCCGGCGACCGTCCAGCGGTGGCCCTTGTCCTCGCGATCCTCGACCACGGTCAACAGCAGGTCGGGCCACCAGCGGCGCCAGCTCGCGGGATCCCCGACGGCCCTGCCGACCTCGACGGGATCGGCGGCAACGAACGTCTCGTCCGCGATCTGGATGCTGCTCATGGCATACAAGCTTCACATATGCGGGGCCACCGGCCGACGGTGGCCGACTAGGCTAAGAACGGCAAAGCCGCAAGTCGACGTCGAGAGGCCACGATCGTGCGTGAGTACAGTGTTCCCGCAACCTTCACCGTCGATGAGCACGACAACATCGTCAGTTCCGTGTTCTCGCACGAACGCGACGATCCTGAGCACGTGATTTTCCAACGCCTGGTCGACGGCGCCTGGACCGACGTCACGTGCAAGGAGGCCGCAGGCCAGATCCGTTCGGCCGCACTGGGTTTGATCGCCGAGGGGGTCAACGCCGGCGATCGGGTGGCGATCCTGTCGGCGACTCGTTACGAGTGGGTGATCCTCGATTACGCGATCCTCGCGATTGGCGCCGTCACCGTTCCCATCTACGAGACTTCCTCGCCCGATCAGGTCCGCTGGGTGCTCGAGGACTCCGGCGCGGTGCTGGCGTTCGCCGAGATCGAGGCACACGCGCTGATGATCAAGGAGCTTCTCGACGAGCTGCCGGCCCTGCGCCGCGTGGCGATCATCGAGTCGACGGGACCGTCGGCACTGGAGGAGTTGGCAGAGGCCGGCGCGGCGGTGGACCCGGCGCAACTCGACGAGCGGCTGACCGGCATCAGGTCGGCCGATCCGGCGACGCTGATCTACACCTCTGGCACCACCGGGCGCCCGAAGGGCTGCCAGCTGACGCACTCTAACCTGCTGTACGAGACGCGTGGCGCGTCCGCCTCCTTCCCCAGCCTGCTCCGAAAGGGTGAGCGGCTGCTGGTATTCCTGCCACTGGCCCACGTCCTGGCGCGCGCGCTGTCCATGACCGCGTTCGCCAACGGGGTCACCATTGGCTACACCAGCGACATCAAGAATCTCGTCGCAATGTTCGGCGAGTTCAAACCGACGGTCATCGTCTCAGTGCCGCGGGTGTTCGAAAAGGTCTACAACACAGCCGAATTGAATGCGCAGGACAGCGGCAAGGGTGCGATCTTCGCGATGGCGGTGCAGACGGCGATCGAGTACAGCCAGGCCCAGGACAGCGGCGGGCCGGGCTTGGTGCTGCGGGCAAAGCATGCGCTGTTCGACCGCCTGGTCTACGGCAAGCTGCGCGCTGCCACCGGCGGCAACTGCAGGGCCTCCATCTCCGGTGGCGCTCCTCTGGGCACGAGGCTCGGTCACTTCTACCACGGCATCGGGCTCACCATCTACGAGGGCTACGGCCTGACCGAGACCAGCGCCGCCATCGCCGCGAACCGGATCGGCGAGCTGAAGATCGGCACGGTCGGCAAGCTGCTGCCGGGTAACGGCATGGCCATCGCCAACGACGGCGAGCTGCTTGTACGCGGCGGCGTCGTGTTCGGCGGCTACTGGCGCAACGAGAAGGCCACCCAAGAGGCGATCGTCAACGGCTGGTTCCACACCGGCGACCTCGGCGCCATCGACGACGAAGGCTTCCTTTCGATCGTCGGCCGCAAGAAGGAGATCATCGTGACCGCGGGCGGCAAGAACGTCGCCCCGGCGGTACTCGAGGATCAATTGCGCGCGCATCCGCTGATCAGCCAGGCCATGGCGGTTGGCGACGCGAAGCCGTTCATCGCAGCGCTGATCGCCATCGATCCGGAGGCTTTCGAGGTGTGGAAGCAGCACCACGGTAAGAACACGTCAGCGTCGGTGGAGGACCTGGCCAACGATCCCGACCTGGTGGGCGAGATCGACTTGGCGGTCAAGAACGCCAACCAGGCGGTGTCGAAGGCCGAGGCGATTCGCAAGTTCCGCATCCTGCCGGTCGATTTCACCGTGCTCACCGGCGAGCTGACCCCGACACTGAAGGTCAAGCGCAAGGTTGTCGCCGAGAAGTTCGCCAGCGACATCGAGGCACTGTACGAAAAGACTTAGAGCAACTCGGCCAGTTTCTCGGCCTGCGTGCTCCACTGCCAGTTGTCGACGACCCATCGTCGGCCCGCTTCACCCATCCGCGCGGCGCGGTCAGGGTCGACGAGCAGGTCGCTGACCGACGCCGCGATCGCGCCGACGTCCCAGCCGTCGACCACCACACCCGTCTCGCCGTCGCGGACGGTTTCGGGCGCCCCGCCCGACCGACCCGCAACGACGGGCACGCCCGTCGCGGAAGCCTCAAGAAAGACGATGCCGAGACCCTCGACGTCCAGACCCGCACCGCGGGTGCGGCACGGCATCGCGAACACATCGGCCAGCGCGTGGTGCGCCGGCAATTCGTCGCCGGGCACCCCGTCGGTGAACACCACGTGCTCACTCACGCCGAAGCTGTGTGCCAACCGGTGCAAGGCGTCTCGGTACGGGCCGCCGCCGACGAGGACGAGGGCGGCGCCGGGCACCCGCTGCCGGATCGCGGGCATCGCCCGGATCATCATGTCCTGGCCCTTGCGTGGCACCAGCCGCGACACACACACCACCACCGGCCGCTCCCCCAGCCGGTACCGGGCGCGTAACTCGGCGCGAGCCACGTCGTCGGGCGCGAACCGGTCGGTGTCCACGCCGGGCGGCAAGTGCTCAAGCGCGGCGTCCGAGCCGAACGCGGAGGCGAACCGGCCCCGCGTGTAGCGGCTGACATAGGTGACCACGTCGGTGCCAGTTCCGATGCGCCGCAACGCAGTCCGGGCCAGCGGCAGCATCGACCAGCCGACCTCGTGGCCGTGGGTGCTGGCGACGACGCGGCCGACACCCGCGTCGCGGGCCCGCGGCGCCATCAGTGCCAGCGGCGCGGCGGCGCCGAACCACACGGTGTCGGCGTCGTGGCGGTTGATGAGCTTGCGCATCCGGCCTGCCACCGACGGCACGGGCAGCATCAATGTGCCAGGATGGCGCACCACCTCGTAGGCCGCTTCGCGGTCGAACTCGTCGGCGCCCTTCCAGTTCGGCGCGTAGACCGTCAGCGTGTGCGTCCCCGCCGCGACCAGATGGTCGACGAGTTCCTTCAGGTAAGACTGGATGCCGCCGCGCCGCGGCGGAAAGTCATTGCTAACCAGCAGGACCCGGCTCATCGCCAGTCAGGCTAGCCGGACATCCAGTGCCGCCATCGAGCGAGCACCGTTGGCAGGTCCGCGCCGAGGGTGTCGTGCACGGCGGTGGCGGCATCGGGATGCCCGGGACCGCAGGCCCGCAGATACAGCGCCCGCAGCGTCTCGGTGCCGTACGCGTCGGCGACGAATCGACTGAACCACCAGGCGCGGTCGTAGGCCGACGACCCGGCGGGGCCGGGACTGCTCAGGTCGGCGTCGGTGGGAATTTGCGCCAACCCTGCGGCGTCCGGGGGCCGTGGTGTCGGAGGGCGGCCGACGAAATCGGCGACGCCTTCGGTCAGCCAGCGCGGCGCGTCGGCGGCTGTGGACGCGCGCGACGCGAAGTGGAAAAGCTCGTGGCGCACCACTATTCGCAACGACGCATCGCTCATCGCGGCGGCACCAGGGGCGAACATGATTCGTTCGGCGGTGGTGGTGGCCGCCATGTCGGGCCCGCCGCCTGCGAGGCTGCCGAACTCGGCGTCCGATCCCGCGGCCACGATGACGACGTCACGTGGCCAGTCGGGTCCCCAGAACGCGGTGACGGCCTGCGCGGCGCCGTTCATCTCGGCGGCGATGCGGGCCAGCAGCGGCGCCGTGTGCGCTCCTCCCAGACCGGCGAGGTGAACCGTGCGCCCGTCGTTGAGTGTCTCGATGGTCGACGCTGCGGTGGGTGTGGTGAGCGAGGCGGGCGCGGCCACGACTGGGTGCGCCGGTTGCGCTTGCGGCCTGCCGACCAGAAACAGCGCGCAGATCAGCTC
>JBKOYU010000671.1:0-4260 GCA_046725575.1 Actinomycetota bacterium
CCACACGAGATCGGAGACGACGTGCCCCTGACGGTGGAGCTCGACAGGTCCAGCCCTGTTCCTCTCTACTATCAGCTCGCTCAGGCCATCGAGGCTGCCATCCGTGACGGCGAACTGGCGCCGGGAGATCGCTTCGAAAACGAACTGGCGCTGGCAAAGCGGCTGACCTTGTCCCGGCCGACGACCCGGCGTGCCATCCAGGAGCTCGTCGACAAGGGGCTGCTGGTGCGCAAGCGGGGAGTGGGCACACAAGTGGTGCAGAACCCCGTGCACCGTCGAGTCGAGTTGACCAGCCTGTTCGACGACCTCGCCCGTGCCGGCCAGGAGCCGACCACTCAGCTGCTCGACTACCGCGTCGGGCCGCCCGATGAAGAGGTCGCCCGCGAACTCAACCTGGCCGAGGATCGCGAGGTGGTGTCGATCCATCGGCTGCGGTGCGCCAACGGCGAACCGCTCGCGGTGATGATCAACCATCTGCCCGTCGAGATCGCGCCGGATGCCGAGGAGCTCGAGAGCACCGGGCTGTATCAGTCGCTGCGGGCCCGCGGTGTGCACATTCGGCTGGCGCGCCAGCGCATTGGTGCCCGCGGCGCCACACGGTCGGAGGCCCGGCTGCTCGACGAGAAACCCAATGCGCCGCTGCTGACCATGGCGCGCACGGCGTTTGATGACTCCGGCAGCGCGGTCGAGTACGGCACCCACTGCTATCGGGCGTCGCGATACTACTTCGACACCACCCTGGTCGACCGGTAACTTCTCCGCGCTAGGAGCTGAACGCGCTGCGGAAGGCTTCCAGGGCCGCTTCGCTGTCACCCGACGCCCACGCCTCCATGCCGACGGTTCCGGCAAACCCGATGTCGCGCAACGCCTTTGCGATCGCCGGATAGTTGATCTCACCGGAGCCCGGCTGGCAGCGGCCGGGCACGTCGGCGACCTGGATCTCGCCGATCGCGTCGCCGCAGCGCCGCACCAGTTCGATGAGATTCCCCTCGCCGATCTGGGCGTGATATAGGTCGAGCATCATCTTCACGTTGGGGTGGCCGACGCCTTCCACCAACGCCAGCGTGTCCTTGGCACGCGCCAGCGGCACGCCCGGATGGTCGACGATCGTGTTGAGGTTCTCCACGCAGAATGTCACGCCTGCCACGGCGCCAAGCTCCCCGATGCGCTCCAGCGTGCGCAGCGCGGTGGTCCACATCTCGCCGCTGGCCCGGTAGCGAGGCCTTGCAGCCTGGCCGTCTACCAGCTCTGCCGTGTGCAGATTCAGCCGTGGAACACCAAGTGTCTCAGCTGCTTTGATGGAGAGCTCGGCGGTCCGGACGACTTCGTCGGCGGTGGCGGGGTCGATGAGGTCGCCGTGCAGATAGCCCGTCATCGAGGAGAACCGCGCGCTGGTGGCGGCCAGCGCATGCAGGTCTTTGTCGTGCCAGCTCCAGATCTCGACCGCGAAGCCCATGTCGTCGATGCGCCGCACCCGATCGATGATCGGCAGGTCGGTGAAGACCATCTCCGAACAGACCGCCAGCTGGAAGCCGCTCATTGCAGCACGCTATTCAGGACGACGGGAGCCGCGGACTCCACGGATTCGCGTGCGGCCAGGGCGATCTCGAGGGCGACGCGCGCGTCGGCGCCGGTTACCGTCGGCTCGGTCCCGGCCTGCACACAGTCGACGAAATGGGCGAATTGCGCCACGTAGGCGTCCGCGAACAGTTCGGTGTTGCCTCTGCCCGCGTTCTCGGGAGCACGCCCGGCCTGCAGCACGCCACCGGAGCCGAACACCTCGCCGCGGACGTCATACCCGTACACGGCCTGGAAACTGGCTTCGGCGATCGCGAAGGCACCGTTGTCGAAACGGATCTGCACCACAGCGGTGTCGAGGAACCCGCTGTCGGCAAGCTGCGGATGGATGAGCGCGTCGGCCTGCGCGTACACCTGAGTGACCCGCGCACCCGGGTTGAGCCAGCACAGCGTGTCGAAGTCGTGGATCAGCGTCTCGTTGAAGATCGTCCACGGCTTCACCCTGGCGGCCACGTCTGCGGAGATGCCGGGGTCGCGGGACAACGACCGCAGCAATTGCGGTGTGCCGATCGCACCGTCGACGACTCGGGCGCGCATATCGGCGAAATCCCTGGCGAAGCGACGGTTGAAGCCGACCTGAAGCGCGACCCCCGCGGTATGGGCGGCGTCGATGGCGCGGTCAGCGTCGTGCAGCGTCAGCGCCATCGGCTTCTCGCAGAACACGTGCTTACCGGCTTGCGCCGCGGCGACGACCAAGTCCGCATGCGTGGCTGCGGGCGAGCAGATGGCCACGGCGTCGACGGACTCATCGGCGATCAGGTCCAGTGGGTCGCGGTACGCCCGCGGCGCCGAAAGCCGCTCTGCGGCACCAGGCACGGGATCGGCGACGGCCGCCAGGCGGGCATTCGGCAGGCGACGGGCCAAGGTCTCCGCGTGGAAGCTGCCGATCCAGCCGGCGCCGATGAGTCCGAAGGACAACGGGGTGGGCATCAAATGACTCCGATCGTGACTAGAACGTTCTAGTAACGTAAGCCGTGTCGCTGGTTTGCGTCAATAGAACGTTCTAGGCTAGGCGCGTGCATCGCAGACCGACGCTCGAGGACGTAGCCGAACGAGCTGGCGTTTCTCGGGCACTGGTGTCGATCGTGATGCGCGACGTCGCGGGGGCGAGCGAGCAGACGCGCGAGCGGGTGCGGCGGGCGGCCGACGAAATCGGCTACCGACCCGACCAGCGCGCCCGCCGGTTGCGGCAGCACCGCACCAGGCTCATCGGGGTGACGTTCACAGCGGGGCAGGAGTTCCACGCCGACCTCGTCGACGGTGTCTATGTCGCCGCCGATGAGCTCGGTTACGACGTGGTGCTCAGCGGGGTCACACCGCATCGCGACGAGCCACGCGCTCTGCGGACGCTCATCGATGATCGATGCGAAGGCTTGGTGCTGATCGGGCCGGAAATGCCGGCACGCCGACTCGGCGATCTGGCGGCCCGGGTTCCCGTGGTGGTCGTTGCCCGTCGGGTCGGGGGAGTTGACGCCGTACGTAGCGACGACGTGGCTGGCGCGGTCTTGGGGATGGATCACCTGATCGGCCTGGGCCATCGCCGCATTGCCTATCTCGACGGCGGGCGTGCGCCGGGTGCTGCCGAACGGCGCCGCGGCTACCGTCGGGTCGCGCAAGCGGCTCAGCTACCCGAGCTGACGCATCCGGGCGGTCTGACAGAGCGCGAGGGCGCCGCCGCCGCATCAGCGATGCTCGAGTCGCCAGAATTGCCCACCGCCGTTTTCGCGTTCAACGACCGATGCGCGGTCGGAGTGTTGGACGTTCTGATCCGGGCAGGAGTGGCCGTCCCGCAACAGGTGTCGGTGCTTGGCTTTGATGACAGCCCGCTTGCAGGCCTGGCGCACATCGATCTCACGACGATCCGCCAAGACGCCGCGGGCCTCGCGGGGGCGGCGGTCCAGCGGTTGGTGGAGCGGCTCGACGGTGGCTCGGTGGACGGCGGCGCGGTGGACATCACCCGCGAGCCGACGTTGATTGTGCGCGGCTCCACGGCGCCTCCGACGGGCTGAACTGCGTCGATGCATTCGAATGTATGACCTGCAGTCCTAATGTCAGGACAAAGTATTGACTTTCGGGTGTGAGCCGTATTACATCGAGCTTGAGTGGCGTGTCACGCCGCACTCGAGAGCGAGGAGAAGCAATGAGGTTCAGCCGGCTCGCGGCGATTGCCGGAGCGAGCGTGCTCGTGGTTGGAATTGCGTCATGTTCTGGTACCGGGGGCAAGCCCCAGGAGTCCAACGGCGGCGGGGGCGGCGGAACCGTCGGCACGCCGCGTATGACGTTCGCGATGGTCACCCACGAAGTGCCCGGTGACTCGTTTTGGGATCTGATCCGCAAGGGCGCGGAGGCCGCGGCGAAGAAGGACAACATCGAGCTGCGGTACTCCAACGATCCCGAGGCGCCCAACCAGGCCAACTTGGTGCAGACCGCCGTCGACAGCGGTGTGAAGGGCATCGCCGTCACGCTGGCCAAGCCGGATGCGATGCGTGCTGCGGTGCAGGCCGCCGAGGCCAAGGGCATTCCCGTGGTGGCGTTCAACGCCGGCGCTGATGCCTGGCAGCCCATGGGTGTCAAGGAGTACTTCGGCCAGGACGGCTACATTGCCGGGCAGGCCGCCGGTGACCGCCTGAAGAAGGACGGCGCCACGAAGGTGATCTGCGTGATCCAGGAGCAGGGCCACGT
>JBKOYU010000267.1:0-5224 GCA_046725575.1 Actinomycetota bacterium
CACCTTGTGCTTCGGGCCGCGGAGCGGGATTTACTGGAGGAGTCCGACAGGGCCATGCTGGCCCATGCCGCCCGCGCGGCGACGAGCGTCGTCGAACAGCCCGGAACCCTGGCACCGTCACCATCCACCTTCGGCATGGCCGCCGCTGCCGCAGCGGCCGCGGATACGGATCACGAAAGTCGATAGCTCTAGCTCTCGATGGACGCTAGCGGCACCTCGGCCTTGCCGCGAATCGCGACAAGTCCACCGCCGATCACCAGCACCATGCCGCCGCCAATCTGTTCCTCGTCTTGGAGCTTGCGCACCCGTTCGTCGGCGAAATGGCGGCGTCTCCCGAGCCGGTGCGTCAGGCTGTCAACGTCCTGCCAGCACCCTACTGAACGTCCGCCGCTAGTGCGGTGATGGCGTCCCAGTCGGCGGTGGCAACGAGATCGCTTGGAGTGAGCCAGGATCCGCCGATGCAGGCCACGTTGGAGAGCGCAAGATAATCGGCGCTGTTGGCTCGGTTGAGGCCGCCAGTGGGGCAGAAGGTGACCTCCGGCAGCGGACCCGCGAGCGCGCCAACCGCTTTGGGGCCGCCGGCTGCCGCGGCGGGAAAGAACTTCATCTCGGTGATGCCGTGCTCCATTAGCGCGATCACCTCGCTCGCGGTCGCCGCGCCGGGCAGGATCGGGACGGCCTGCTCGAACAGCGCCTCCAGCAGCCGCGGGGTGCTACCCGGCGAGACGAGGAATGCCGCACCGGCGCTGACCGCGTCGCGCGCCTGCTCCGGGTGGACGATGGTGCCTGCACCGACGGCCATATCCGGCACCTGCTCGGCCACTACCCGGATGGCGTCGAGCGCGTCGGCGGTCCGCAGCGTGATCTCCATGGTGTCGACACCGCCGGCCAGCAGCGCACGCGCCAATGGAACCGCGTCGACGGTGCGGTCAAGCACGACGACCGGGATGACCGGTCCGCGGCTCATCAAATCCATTGCAGTCTTGGGTGATTCGGTCATGGTCGGACCTCCGCGAGCAACGCGGCAGCGCCGTGCCGGTAGAGATCGTCGGCAACACCGACGACGCGGTCGATGAACTCGGTGTTGCCCGCCACGTCACCGGTGACGGACGGATCGGTGACCAACCGCCGCACCGCCTCGACAATGGGAAGGCCAGCCGTCATGGCACTTAGTTCGTCGGCGCGGGGGTCGGCCAGCTCCATCGAACGGCCGGCAGCGTCGACGGGATCGACGACGTGCAATGCCCATCCGGCAATGCCTAATGCGGCCCAGCGCGCGGTTGCACCCTGTGCGGCCCGTCCGGACACCGTGTGCAGCAGCCGAGGTCCGATCTTCTGCGAGCCGTCGGCGGCGACCTGGATGGTGGTATGCGGCAGAGCGGTATTGGCGAAGCGAGCCAACACGGATTCGCCGTATCCAATCGCGTCGACGCCGGGTGGCACGTCGAGTGAGGCCACAACGTCGTCGGCGAACAGGCGTCGGCACACGTCGAGGAGCACCGGATCGCCCACCGCCTCGGCAATCGAGCGATACCCTAGCCGCAGCCCGAGGTATGCCAGCGTCGAGTGCGCTGCGTTGAGCATCCGCAGCTTGAGCTGCTCCCATGGCGCGGCATCGTCGACGAGCTGCGCGCCGACCGACGACCACGCCGGAACCGGTCCCGCGAAACGGTTTTCGATGACCCACTGCCGGAACGGCTCGCAGACCACGGGCGCCTCGTCGCGGACGCCGATGCGTTGGTACAGCTCGGCGATGTCGTATTCGGTGGTGACCGGAACGATCCTGTCCACGACCGTCGACGGGAAAGTGGCACCGTCGACGGAAAGACCTGCGGTCTCGGCGAAGTCGTGAACGAGACGTTCGAGCAGCCGGCCATTGTCGGGCAGGTTGTCGCACGAGATCACCGTCAGCGGGCCGGCTCCGGTGGCTGCCCGCCGCGCGATCGCGTGCGCCAACACACCGGGCACCGTCCGCGGTGTGCGGGAACCCAGGTCGGCAAGGACATAGGGGTCGTCGCGTCGGAGCTCACCGGTTACTGGGTCGTGTCGATAGCCCTTCTCGGTGACGGTCAGCGTGACCACATGCACCGAGGGATCGCTGATGCGATTGACCACCGCTTCCAGATCGGCGGAAGCGTCGCCCACTTCGCGCAGAGCGCCGACGATGCGCGGTGGTGCGGCGCCGGCGCCGCGCTCGACGACGGTGTACAACCCATCCTGCGGGGATAGCCGGGCCGCCGCAGCTCCACTGCGTTGGGTGAACGCCGCAATGCCCCAGCGTGTTTCGCCGCTCTGCCTGATGGCGTCCTCGGTGTACACAGCCTGATGTGCCCGGTGAAAGGCGCCCAGCCCGAGATGCACTTGGCCGACGTCGATGCTGCGCGGATCGGGCGCTGGGGGAGACCCGGTGCCGTAATTGCCAAGACGCAGTGTGGTCATACGGGGACTCCTGCGTGGGCGAGGACGGTGTCCAACGGTGCGATACCGCCGCTTCCGCCTGTGCCGCCAACCGCCAATGACGAAGCGGCAGCGCCGATCCGGACCGCCGTCGTCAAGTCGTCACCGAGGGCGAGCCGGGCCGTCACCGTCCCGGCGAACACGTCGCCCGCACCCGTTTGATCGACCACCTTCGGCGCCGGAAGCGCCGGCTGCCAGTGAACCGCGTCGGCGTCGACGTGGATACCGGTGGCGCCGCAGGTCACCGCGACGGCTGCGGCGCCACCGGCCCGCAATTTGGCGGCGGCTTGCGCCGCATCGGAAACGCCGAGAAGTGCGGCACATTCGTGTGGCGCGGACGGCGTGACCAGTGCGCAGTACGGCGCGAGGTCACTGAGCAGAGCCGACGCCTCCTGCGCGGTGGTCAGCCGGGGCCGGAAGTTGGGGTCGTAGACGAAGCGGCGAGCCCGCCGAGCGGCCTCCAGCACCGTCGCCCGCGCCGTGGTCGACAACGCCGCGGTGATGCCGCTGACCAGTACGCCGCCGGCATCCTCGATCAGCCCTGCCGGAAGGTCATCGGGCGCGAGCCGCGATCCAGCAGAACCTATTCGTGCATAACAGAATTGGCGATCGCCGTGCGGGTCGGAGTGCTGGACGTAAATGCCTTGGAAACTGTCGTCGCGACGGATGAAACCGGTATGCACCCCAAGCCCGTCCAGCCGCTCGATCACCGCGGTGCCCAGCTCGTCCTGGGACACCCGGGCGATCACCGCGACACTGGCGCCGACTGCGACCGCCGCCGCGGCCGTGTTCACGACGTCGCCGGACACCGTGAGGCCGCAGTCCACGCCGTGTGCGATCGGTTCGCGGGTACTGATCTCGATTAGCGGCTCGCCGAGAAGGACGATGTCGAAGCGGTTCACCAGTCGTGCACCGATCCGTCGGTCCGGCGGTTGACCGGAAGGCATTTCGGGTCATACGGGAAGCGTCGGGCGGCGTCCTCGTCGACGTCGACGCCGAGACCGGGCGCGTCGCCGGGGTGCATCAGACCGTTGTGGAACGTCCAGTTGGTGCGGAACACCTCGTCTGCCGGCTCGAGGTGGCCCATGTACTCCTGGATCCCGAAGTTCGGCACTGCCATGTCGACGTGCAATGCGGCCGCGAAGGACACGGGCGACAGATCGCCGGCACCGTGGGAACCCGTTCGCACACCGTACAATTCGGCCAGCGAGAAGATCTTGCGCAGATGCGAGATGCCGCCCGCATGTGACACCGAGGTGCGGATGTAGTCGATGAGCCGTTCGGTGATCAGGTGCTGGCAGTCCCAGATCGTGTTGAACACCTCGCCGACCGCCAGCGGTGTGGTGGTGTGCTGACGGATCAGCCGGAACGCTTCTTGATCCTCGGCGGGCGTGGCGTCCTCCATCCAGAACAGCCTGTGCTCCTCGAGATCCTTGCCGAGCCGACCGGCCTCGATCGGAGCCAGCCGGTGGTGCACGTCGTGCAGCAGATGGACGTCGAACCCGAACCGTTCGCGCACGGCACCAAGCATCTGCGGCGCGAACCGCAGATACGGCCCGGTCTCCCAGCTCTCCTCGGCCGGCAGGTGTGCCGACGCGGGTTCATACAGCCCCGACCCTGGGTGCACGCCGTAGACCTTGTCCATTCCGGGAATCGCGCACTGCGCGCGCACGGCACGGTAGCCGCGGTTGAGGTAGCCGGCGAAGTCGTCGAGCATCTCGTCGACGCTGCCGCCGCTGGCGTGGCCATAGACCATGACGCCGTTGCGGGCGGCGCCGCCCAGCAGCTGGTAGACGGGCATGCCGGCGGCCTTGCCCTTGATGTCCCACAGCGCCACGTCGACGGCGGCGATCGCGGTCATGGTGACCGGGCCGCGACGCCAGTACGCACCCTTGTAGAGGTACTGCCAGGTGTCCTCGATCTGGTGCGCGTCGCGGCCGATCAGCTGCGGGCAGACGTGGTCGGAGAGATACGACGCGACGGCGAGTTCGCGGCCGTTCAGCGTGGCGTCACCCCAGCCCACCAACCCCTCGTCGGTGGTGATCTTCAGGGTGACGTAGTTGCGACCCGGTGCCGTGATCAGCACGTCCGCGGCGACGATCTTCATATCTTACATACAAGTACTAGACAGCAGCATCTGTCAACAGGCGGTGTATTCAAATAGACTGTCGCCATGACGACGCCGCGGCAGGGCTCCAACCGGGAACGTGTGTACGCCGAACTGCGGCGACGCATCGTGACGCTGGAGCTGGCCCCGGGCGCGTCGCTGTCGGAGAACGAACTCGCGGCGCAGCTGTCGGTCAGCCGGACCCCAGTGCGCGAAAGCCTGATCCTGCTCGCCGACGAGGGGCTCGTGCAGATCTTTCCCAAGCTCGGCTCCTTCGTGGCCCGGATCGACCCGGAGCGGGTGGCCGACGCGCAGTTCGTCCGAGAGGCCATCGAGCTCGCCAACATACCGACAGCGGTGGAGCAGGCGGACGCCGCCGCAATCGCCGACCTGCGCAAGCTCATCGCCGCCCAGCGCGAAACCGCCGACGTGAACACCTTTTTCGAGCTGGATGAACAATTTCACCGGTCGCTGCTGGCAGCCGGCGGTCACGGCAACGCGTGGCGCACGGTGGTAGCAGCCAAGGCCCACCTGGATCGGGCGCGGCGCCTCGGCATGACGAGTGAGAGCTCGATCCAGGCGTTGACCGACGAGCACGCCGCGGTCGTTGACGCGGTGGCCGAGGGCGACGGCGACAAGGCGACGACCGCGCTGCGCAGC
>JBKOYU010000343.1:0-4974 GCA_046725575.1 Actinomycetota bacterium
TCTCGCGCGTCCGGCTTTCACCTCTTGCCGGCACTTTGGATCAGTCACTCCCGAACCCGTCGTGCGCTCGATCGTACGCCTGTGACTGCGGCCGCACCAGAGGGATTTTGGGCGCTATTTGTCCTTCGTTCGCAGAAGCGCGCGGGTGCGTTCACGCCCCTCGGGAGAGGGGTCGAAGGTGACGGCGGCGAACTCGTCGACGCCCGCCTTGGCCAGTTCCTCGAGGCGTTCTGAGACCGTGTTCTCGTCACCGATGATCGCGGCGTCCTCCGGCCCGGAGAACCCCTCTCGGTCGAGCATGGCGCGGTAGGACGGCAGCTGCCCGTAGATCGCGAACTCTTCGGCGGCCCAGCGATGTACACCTCGGGCGTCGGCGCACCAGGAATCTGCAGCGACCCGCGCGTGGTCACCGTCTCCCCGACTGGCGGCGGCCTGGCCGGCCAGCAGCGGCAGCAGGCCGTCGAGGTACTCGCGCATGAAGCACCCGGCGCCTTAAAAATAAGAGCCCCGTATTGCCGTCGGGTCGGGGGGTCAGACGGCAACACGGAGCTACCGGGTCTATCGACTACCCGCGCGGGCGCGTTACAACCCTGCGGAAGATTTTTTTCTAGGCCTCGAGGATCGCCGCGACGCCCTGTCCACCTGCAGCGCAGATGGAAATCAGGCCGCGGACCGGCTGGCCGGTCTCCTTCTTCTTCTCGGCGAGCTGCTTGGCCAGCTGCGCGACGATCCGTCCGCCGGTCGCCGCGAACGGGTGGCCGGCCGCGAGCGACGAGCCGTTGACGTTGAGCTTGGACCGGTCGATCGAGCCCAGGGCAGCATCCAGGCCGAGCCGCTCCTTGCAGTACTCCTCGGACTCCCAGGCCTGCAGGTGGGCGAGCACGACCGACGCGAACGCCTCGTGGATCTCGTAGAAGTCGAAGTCCTGCAGGCTCAGGCCGTTTCGGGCCAGCAGGCGCGGCACCGCGTAGGTGGGCGCCATCAGCAGGCCGTCCTTGCCGTTGACGTAGTCGACCGCGGCCGTCTCGGCGTCGACGTAGTACGCCAGCGGTTCGATGCCGTGCGCCGAAGCCCACTCGGGCGTCGCCAGCAGCGACACCGAGGCGCCGTCTGTCAGCGGCGTCGAGTTGCCCGCCGTCATCGTCGCGTCGCCGGCCTTCACGCCGAATACCGGCTTGAGCGACGCGAGCTTCTCGGGTGACGAATCAGGGCGCAGGTTGTTATCGCGATACAGGCCGAGGAACGGTGTGACGAGGTCGTCGAAGAAGCCGCGGTCGTAGGCGGCGGCCATGTTGCGGTGGCTGGCCGCGGCCAGCTCATCCTGGTCGACGCGCTTGACGCCCATCTGCTTGGCGGTGATGGCCTGGTGCTCGCCCATCGACAGCCCGGTGCGCGGCTCGCTGTTGACGGGGATCTCCACGCCGAGCGACGCCGGCAGCTTGCCCACTAGCTTGAGCCGGTCGACGTTGGACTTCGACCGGCGCAGCCCGAGGAGCACGCGGCGCAGGTCGTCGCCGAACGCGATCGGCGCATCGGAGGCGGTGTCCACGCCACCGGCGGCGGCCACGTCATACCGTCCCGCGGCGACGCCGTCGGCAGCCGCGATAGTCGCCTGCAGGCCCGTGCCGCACGCCTGCTGGATGTCGAACGCGGGTGTGTACGACGACAGCGAGCTGCCGAGTACGCACTCACGCATCAGGTTGAAGTCGCGGCTGTGTTTGAGCACCGCCCCGCCGATCACCGCGCCCAGTTTCTCGCCGTCGAGGTTGAAGCGGTCGATGAGCCCGCCCAGCGCCGCGGTGAACATGTCTTGGTTGGAGGCGTTGGCGTAGGCGCCATCCGACCGTGCGAACGGGATTCGGTTGCCGCCGAGGATGGCGACGCGTCGGCTGTTATTGCTGTTGGCCACGTTTGCCTGCCTCCATAGGTGGGTTCTCTATGGCCATACTACTCACCGTTCTTACTCTGGAGTAAGTTCATCATCATGGCTACCGATTTGTATTCCCAAATCGTTCATTCGGCGCCCGGATCGTTCCTCGCCAAGCAGCTCGGCATCCCGCAGCCCGAGACGCTTCGTCGCTATAAGCCCGGTGATCAGCCGCTGGCCGGCACGCTGCTGATCGGCGGTGAGGGCCGCGTCGTCGAGCCGCTGCGCACCGCACTGGCCGAGGACTACGACGTGGTGTCGAACAACCTCGGCGGCCGCTGGGCGGACTCATTCGGCGGGCTGGTGTTCGACGCCACCGGCATCACCGAACCGGCGGGCCTCAAGTCTCTGTACAAGTTCTTCACCCCGCTGCTGCGCAACATCGGGCCGTCGGGGCGCATCGTGGTGATCGGCACGACGCCAGACGAGATCGGCAGCACGCACGAACGGATTGCGCAGCGGGCGCTCGAGGGGTTCACCCGCTCACTCGGCAAGGAGCTGCGGCGCGGGGCCACGGTGAACCTGGTGTACCTATCGCCGGATGCCAAGCCGGCGGCGACGGGGCTGGAGTCGACGGTGCGGTTCATCCTGTCCGGCAAGTCGGCTTACGTCGACGGACAGGTATTCCGGGTCGGCCCCGCCGACTCGGCGCCGCCCGCCGACTGGGATCGGCCGCTGGACGGGAAGGTCGCGATCGTGACGGGCGCGGCCCGCGGCATCGGGGCGACGATCGCCGAGGTGTTCGCGCGCGACGGCGCCAAGGTGGTCTGTATCGACGTCGAGGGCGCCGCCGAGGCGCTCGGTCAGACCGCGTCCAAGGTGGGTGGCACCGCCTTGATGCTCGACGTCACCGCCGATGACGCCGTCGACAAGATCACCGAACATCTGCGCGACGTGCATGGCGGACGCGCGGACATCCTCGTCAACAACGCGGGCATCACCCGGGACAAGCTGCTGGCCAACATGGACGAGGCGCGGTGGGATTCCGTCGTTGCGGTCAATCTGCTTGCGCCGCTTCGGCTTACCGAGGGCTTGGTGGAGAACGGGAGCATCGGAGAGGGCGGCCGGGTCGTCGGGCTGTCGTCGATGGCAGGCATCGCGGGCAACCGCGGGCAGACCAACTACGCGGCCACCAAGGCCGGCATGATCGGGCTGACGGATGCACTGTCGGCCGCGTACGCCGACAAGGGCATCACGGTCAACGCGGTCGCGCCGGGCTTCATTGAGACGAAGATGACCGAGGCGATCCCGCTGGCCACCCGTGAGGTGGGTCGACGGCTGAACTCGCTGTATCAGGGCGGGCAGCCTGTCGACGTCGCCGAAACCATCGCGTATTTCGCCAGTGCGGCGTCGAACGCCGTCACCGGGAACACCATCCGGGTGTGCGGCCAGGCCATGCTGGGCGCCTAGGCTGAGCACCATGACGCAGCCGTCCGGGTTGATGAACTTGGTGCGCGCGGCGGCGGGAGCGCTGCCGTTCGTGCCGCGCGGCGATACGCTGCCCCACCGCACGCTCACCGTCGACGAGCTGAGCATCGACCCCTCGAACGTGGCGGCGTACGCGAACGTCACCGGGTTGCGGTTCGGCGATGCGGTGCCGCTGACCTATCCGTTCGCGTTGACGTTCCCAACGGTGATGGAGCTCGTGACGGGATTCGACTTTCCGTTCGCCGCAATGGGTTCGGTGCACATCGAGAACCACATCACGCAGTACCGGCCGATCCTGGTGACCGACGTCGTGTCGGTCCAGGTGCATGCGGAGAACCTGCGTGAGCATCGCCGCGGGCTGTTGGTTGACATCGTCACCGACGTCAACGTCGGCAATGAACGTGTATGGCATCAGGTGACGACGTTTCTGCATCAGCAGCGGACCAGCTTGTCTGACGAGCCGAAGCCGCCGCCGCAGAAGCAGCCGAAGCTGGGACCGCCGAATGCGGTGCTTCGCATCACGCCGCGCCAGATCCGGCACTACGCGTCGGTGGGCGGGGATCACAATCCGATCCACACCAATCCGATCGCCGCGAAGCTGTTCGGCTTTCCGACGGTTATCGCGCATGGAATGTTCAGCGCGGCAGCGGTTCTGGCGAACATCGAGGGTCAGCTGCCGGACGCGGTGAAGTATTCGGTGCGGTTCGCCAAGCCGGTGGTGCTGCCGGCGCGCGCGGGCCTGTACGTCAACCGCATCTCCGCCGGGTGGCAGCTCACGCTGCGGCATCTGACGACGGGCGACCCGCACCTGTCGGGGACGGTGACGTCGCTTTAGGCTCTACGGGAAGGCACTTCCTGTTTTGCCCACGTACCGAGCGACAATGTCATTCCCGCGGCACGCCGGGGAGGGATTGTCGCTCGGTACGCGGGCATTTTTCGGACTATCCCAGGAGCGCCGCGCGCACCCGCGCCTACGAGGTCAGTGTGCTCTTCGCGAACTCATCGGCGGCTGCGAGGTCGAAGTCACCGTGGTCACTTCCCAGTCCGCACGCCACGAGCGCAGCGACCGCGTTGCCGAGAACAGCCGCGTCGCGTGGTGCCCGCCCGATCCGCGTGGCATAGACGAAGCCGGCGGAGAAGGCGTCACCGCAACCGGTGGTGTCCACCACGTCGACGGCAAACGCCGGAACCTGTTGAGTCCCTTCGCGGCTGACGATCAGCGCTCCGTCGGCACCGCAGGTGATGGCGAGCAGCCCGGCGCCGGCATCAAGCAGCCTGCGGCATCCGTCGTCAAGGTCTGCGGCCCCGGTGAAGCCGAGTACTTGTTCCTCGTTGGGCAGCAGATAGTCGGTGTAGGCCATCGCAGGCGCGATGATGTCGAACGTCCCCCCGCGGCCGTGCCCGCCGCCGTCATCCGCATCTGTTCGACCAACGCCGATTCCTGGCCGGGCGGGATGTCCGTGACGGGACGGACGAGTACGTCGAGTATGTGGGCGCCCATCGCGATGACGTTCATCGGGCGACGAGCCTAGCTGGACGCCACCGCCTGCGCGTCTTTATCCGACGGCGTGCCCTTCAGGCCCCGCCAGAACAGGTTGATCATCAACTCGGCGGCCTCG
>JBKOYU010000313.1:0-4264 GCA_046725575.1 Actinomycetota bacterium
TGCGCACCTCGCCCACCGGCAGCGCGGGCTCCGGTACCCGGCCCGCGAGTGAGCTGATCACATCGACGTCCGGATGAAGTCGCGCGGCGAGGGCACGCGCCTCAGCAGTGCCGCCGAGCAGCAGGATCCGCATCAATGCCGCCCCCGCCGCACCCGACCCGACGAGTAAAGATAACTGTCGGAAAAGCCCTCGGCGGCAAGGACATCCCCGACCACGACGACCGCCGTGCGGGTGATACCCGCGGCCTTCGTTTCCTCCGCAAGATCGGACAGCGTGCAGCGAAGCACGGTCTCCTGCGGCCAGGTGGCGAATGCGACCACGGCACACGGGGTTTCCGGCCGGTAGCCGCCTGCCAGCAGTTGCGGCACGATCGCGTCGATCTGCGCGGCGGCCAGATGCAGCACGAGCGTCGCACCCGGCGCGGAGAGCGTTTGGAGGTCCTCGCCCGGCGGCATCGCGGTCGACAACGTCGCCACCCGCGTCAGAGTGACCGTCTGTGCGACGCCGGGCGCGGTCAGCTCGCGGCCCAACACGGCCGCGGCGGCGGCGAACGCCGGTACGCCGGGCACGATCTCGTAGTCGACGCCGAGCGCATCGAGCCGTCGGCATTGTTCGGCCAGCGCGCTGTAGATCGACGGGTCACCCGAATGCAACCGCGCGACGTCGAGGCCCGCCGCATGCGCGTCGGCTAACTCGGTGATGATCTGGTCGAGAGTCAGTGGCCCGGTGTCGATCACGCGCGCATCCGGCGGGCACAGCGCCAGCAGATCCTCGGGCATGATCGAGCCCGCGTAAAGACAGACGGGGCAACGGCTGA
The DNA here is from genome assembly GCA_046725575.1 of Actinomycetota bacterium. Lineage (GTDB taxonomy): Bacteria > Actinomycetota > Actinomycetes > Mycobacteriales > Mycobacteriaceae > Mycobacterium. The sequence goes on from JBKOYU010000313.1 coordinate 819, forward strand.
GCAACCGCTGACCGCGCACGGTGATCAGATCGGCGGCGCCGGGTCCGGCCCCGATGAAGTAGACGGTCATTGCTTGGTCACCGACCACTGGGTGACGGGCATCGCGGGCCGCCAGCCGGTGAACCCGCCGACCGGCTCACCGCGGTAGTGCTGGAACCGCCGAAGCTCGCCGCCGATGCGGGAATACCACTGGGCGAGAACCGCTTCGGATTCGGCGGTGACGGCGTTGGCGATCAGTCGCCCGCCTGTCGGGAGCCGGTCGTAGCAGGCCTCGAGCAGCCCGGGCTGGGTCAGTCCGCCGCCGATGAAGATCGCTGCCGGCCGCGGCACCCCGTCGACACCCCGATCACTCAGCACCGCTTCGTCGAATGCGGCCGGCGCCTCGCCGCGCACGTCCACGATGGCGCCGTGCGCCAACGCGTTCTCGGCGATCCGTTTACGTCGTTGCACGTCTCGCTCGAACGCCACTGCCTTACACCGTGATCCGCTGCGACACCACTCGATCGCGATGCTGCCCGACGCGGCGCCCACGTCCCACAACAGCTCGCCCCTCCGCGGCCCCAGCGCGGCGAGGGTGACCGCCCGCATCGACTGCTTGGTGATCTGTCCGTCGTGGGCGAACGCATCGTCGGGCAGCACCGACAGCCGAGGATCGTCGGGCAGATAGCGCACCGCCATCACGTTGAGGTCGTCGACGTCGTCGGGCGGATTGGCCGCCCACTCCCGTGCGGTGGCGTCACGACGACGCTCGGCCGGCCCGCCGAGCTGCTCCAGCACTGTCAGCTCGGAGTCACCGCGACCGCCGTCGGCGAGGAGCCGGGCCAGCGCGGCGGGGCCGGCGCCGTCGCGGCAGAGGACGACGGCCTGCCCGCCGCGCCGCACAGCAGCGTGTGGTTCCGAGGTCATCAGGCTGATCACCTCGGTCTCCTGAACCGCCCAGCCGAGCCGCGTGCAGGCCAGGGTCACCGACGACACGTGCGGCAGGATGGTCACCTGATCCGCGCCGAATACCCGGATCAGCAGACCACCGACGCCATGCAGCATCGGGTCGCCGCTAGCGAGGACGTGCGCGTCACCATCGGAGTCGCGCACGGTGTCCAGCGCGTCCAGCATCGGCGACGGCCATTGCCTGCGCTCCGCCGTGACGGTGTCGTCCAACAGCCCGAGCTGGCGATGCGAGCCGTAAACGATTGTCGCCCTGCGTAACTCGGCCAGCGACCGTGCCGCCAGTCCGGGCATGCCGTCGGCGCCGATACCGACCACGACGATCATCGCGGCATCCTTCGCCATACGAACTGCGGCAACAGGCGCAATCCAATGAACATCGGCCGCAGCGCCCAGGGCACCCACACGGTTCGTCGTCGCTTGGCCAATGCGCGCACCGTCGCCGCCGCAACCTGATCCGGAGTGCTCGACAACGGCGCAGGCGTCATGCCCTCGGTCATACGCCCGATCACGAACCCGGGCCGCACCACCAACAGGTGCACTCCCGTGCCGTGCAGCGCGTCGGCGAGACCGCTGCTGAAGCCGTCCAGGCCGGCCTTGGCCGAGCCGTACACGTAGTTGGCGCGGCGTACGCGCACCCCGGCCACGGACGAGAACACCACGATCGACCCGGAGCCGGCCGCCCGCATTGTGTTGGCCAGCACCGTCAGCAGGCTGACCTGGGCGACGAAGTCTGTGTGCACGATGGCTGCCGCATGCTCGGGGTCCTTCTCCGCCCGGGCCTGGTCGCCCAAGATGCCGAATGCCAGCACCGCGGTGCGGATCGCGCCGTGTACGGCGACGATCGATTCGACCAGCGGTGCATGGGAGGCAAGGTCGTCGGCGTCGAATTCACGCACATGCACGGCGGTTGCGCCCGCCGCCCGCACGGCCGCGACCTCGCCGTCGAGCTTGTCGGCGCGGCGGGCCGCCAGCAACACAGTTGCGCCGGAAGCCAGCCGCGTGGCCAGCTCGAGCCCGATTTCGCTGCGGCCACCGAAAATCACGACCAGCCCCGCGTCCGTGTCCTTCACGGCCCTGATTATGTCCTGCGCTACCGTGAGGCTTGATGGCGAAGGCAACCACCAGGCTCACCAACGACGCGCTCGCGTTTCTCACCGAACGGCATTTGGCCATGCTGACGACGCTGCGCTCGGACAATTCGCCGCATGTGGTGGCGGTCGGTTTCACCTTCGACCTGAAGACGCACATCGCCAGGGTCATCACGACGGGCGGCTCGCAGAAGGCTGTGAACGCACAGGAACGTGGTGTCGCGGTGCTCAGCCAGGTCGACGGCGCCCGGTGGCTGTCGCTGGAGGGCAAGTCCACCGTGAACTCGGAAACCGAGGCGGTGCGGGATGCCGAACTGCGCTATGCGCAGCGGTACCGGACACCACGGGTCAACCCCAAGCGCGTGGTGATCGAGGTCCGCGTTGAGCGGGTTCTCGGCTCGTCCGACCTGCTCGACCGCGCCGAAGACTGACGGCGAGCAGACGCAAAGGGCCGCATTTCTCGGCGTGTCGGGGGAACTTTGCGCTGCTCGGCGGATTAGGTGACCGGCACCACGATCAGCTCGTGCGGCCGGTTGTTGACCGACAACGCGCCGTCGGCGGTGACCACGACGATGTCCTCGATACGCGCGCCCCACTGGCCCGGAAAGTAGATGCCTGGCTCGACGGAAAAGGCCATGCCCTCCTCGAGCGGCAGGGCATTGCCCGCCACGATGTAGGGCTCCTCGTGCACCGACAGCCCGATGCCGTGCCCGGTGCGGTGTACGAACGCCTCCGCCAAGCCTTCGGCCGCGAGCACGTCACGCGCGACGGCGTCCACCTGTTCAGCGGTCACCCCTGGGCGCACGGCCTCCACCGCGGCCTGCTGGGCGCGCTGCAGCACCGCGTACCGGCGGGCGACCTCAGGATCGGGCTCGCCGATGCTGTACGTGCGCGTGGAGTCGGAGTTGTAGCCCGGCTCATAGGGGCCGCCGATGTCGACCACGACGACGTCGCCTGCCCGCAGTTCGCGGTCCGAGCACTCGTGGTGCGGGTCGGCGCCGTGCGGACCTGAGCCGACGATGATGAACGCGACCTCCGAATGCCCTTCTGCGACAATCGCTTCGGCGATATCGGCGGCTACGTCAGCCTCGGTTCGCCCCGGCACCAGAAACTCTGGCACCCTGGCGTGCACGCGGTCGATCGCGGCACCGGCCTTGCGGAGGGCGTCGATCTCTGCGGCGTCCTTGATCATCCGCAGCCGTCGCAGCACGTCTGTGGCCAGCACAGGGACGACACCCAGCACGTCGGCCAGCGGCAGCAGGTGCAGCGCCGGCATGGAGTCGGTGACGGCCGTCGCGACGGGGGCCCCGCCAAGGGCGTCGGCCACCAGCCGGTACGGGTCGTCGCCGTCGACCCAGTCGCGCACGGCCAGACCGAGTTCGGTCACCGCGGATTCCTTCAGCGAGGCCA
>JBKOYU010000342.1:0-2912 GCA_046725575.1 Actinomycetota bacterium
CAGAATGACGACTTCCCGGCAGCGTTCACTTAACGACGTGTGCTTTTGCTCGGCGATCTGGAAATCGAAGAACGCGGAGGACAGGGCTGGTGTCAGCAGGGCCGGGTTGAAAGGTCCGATGAGCTCATTGGCCTCGGTGCGAGCCTGAAAACCCGCATCTTCCGCCCAAGGCACCACTGTGGCCATCGCCCAGTCATAGAGGTCCTTTCCGGCCGCATCCAGCGCCGCGCGCTCGTAGAGCGGCAGACGCCCGCCCAACGTCTGGTCGTTAGCTGGCATGAGGCTTCTCCTTGAACAGCTCTATTTGAATAACAGAATGACGGCAGCCCTAGGGCCCGCCACTCGCCGAAGATACCGCTTCACTGAGAAGGAGTCGTTACCGCCAACACCAATGGACGTACCCTGCTAGCACGTATCAGAATTCTGACGAAAGCTCAGTAATGGACTGCGTCACAATCTTTTTCAGCGTCACACGTCTTTGAGCAGCGGACCGTATGGCAGTGTGCCGATTTCAGTCATGCCTTCTCGCCCGCTGAAGAGCTGCAGGCCAACACCCGTTGCTCGAAGAGGTCCACGCCACGGGCCACACCGCCGGTCGCTGCGAATCCCGCCGCGACCCGACGTGCACCGTCAGTCATGGTCATCGCCTGTCGAATTGCAGCCGCCAGCCGACGCGCGGTCAGCTTCTTCGCCGGCAGGCGGGTGCCACACTGGGCTACCTCAACGCGCCGTGCGACCTCGAACTGATCACGCCCAAACGGCACGACGCATACCGGAACGCCTCGGGCAAGGGCCTTCTGAGTCGCGCCCATGCCACCGTGTGTTACCGCACACACGGCGCGGTCCAAAACGGGTCCGTGCGGCACGAATTCGAGCACGGTCGCATTCGAGGTAATTGTGACGTCGCTTGGCAGCCCGGCAGGTAGCGTCGCGACCACGTGCACCGGCTCGTTTGCGAGCGCAGTCATCGCTGTGACCACGAGCTTCATATCGGCCTGCTTCTGCGAAGACGTTGTGACCAGAACGATCGGGCGGTCAATCGCTTCCAGCCAGTCCGGCACCGCATCCATGGCCGGTTCATACATGCAGGGGCCGATCATCTGGACGGCATCGCCCCAGTCCGTCTGTGGATACTCGAACGGCTTCCCGCTTGCCACCAGCATCAGCGGAGCCCGCCGCATGAACTCATCCGCCGACGCCACCGGTGGTGCCCCTGCGCTTGCGCGGATTCTGTTGCCATAGGGCAGGACCGCCCTCTCCATCATGCCCATCACGATCGGTCGCAGCGCCGCGTCGCGGACCCGGCCCAGCATGCCGGGCAACGGAGCCAGACCCAGCCCGAAGGGGGGAACTCCATGTGATTGCAGAGGCGGCGTGTAGGGGGAGAAACACGCCCACGGGATGTAACCGGCGTCGGCGACCGACATCGCGCCCCAAGTATTGATGTCGACGAGCAACGCGTCGGGGCGTGTTCGCGTGATCGCATCGGTGAAGTCGGGTACTTCGTAGGCAGCGCGTCGGCAGAACATGTCGACCGCCATCTTCAGTGCAGCGCGGGGATTTGAAGCCTTCCAGTCTTCGTGAACTAGCGCCTCGATTCGTGGGTCGATGGCATCGGTGGTGAAACCAAGATTCCGGCCCATCTGCACTCCCGTGGAGAGCGTGCGTAGATGGATGTCGTGGCCGCGGCCTGACAATTCCTCGAGGAGCGCGCTGAACGGGTACAGATGGCCAAGGGCCGGCGATGTGTAAGCCAAGATAGTTGCCATCGGTACCACATCTTTCTGGTGGGCGCGAGCATCGTGCGTCTCACATTGTCACCAGCGAACAGTGCCGTGTCGGCACGGCTGGCATCTATCGATGTTTGGTGCCAGCACCACCCTCCGCCGCGCGAGTCGGGAAAGTGGCTGTACCACAGAGATATTCTACGGGCCGAGCGTGCCTCACTCGAGCCCAATGTAAGGAGCCGCTCTCCGACAATATCTTTCGCTGCCGATGGGAGTTGGCTGCGGCCGGCGGCTGGTGCTGGCCCCCAAGACATATGGCTGCCAGCGGTGCCGACATAGAACGCCTCACCCGCGACACTGATGAGCATGTCAACAGAAAGCTCCTCCACTGTAGCGCGTGAGGCTGTGACCCAGCACATCATTGATCTTGTCGGCAAGGACGACGAAATCGGCTCTCTCACAGCCGATTCGTCCCTGCAGAGCCAGGGCCTGGATTCGCTGAAGGTCATGTCGCTCGTCTTCAAGATCGAAGAGCATTACGACATCGTCCTGGACGAGGGCGACGCAGATGATCTGCGGACCGTCGACGATCTCGCGGCTTTAGTCGTCCGGCGCATTAAGGAGCAATCATGAGAGGCGCGCCCGCGCTCCGTCCGAAATATTCGACTCTGATCGAGATGCTCGCCCACGCGGCGCGCACTGACGTGAGCCTGTTCTTCGTAGACCGAAAAGAGCAGGATCTCGAAATCCCAATGGCTCGCGTGCGAAAGCGCGCGATGTCGATTGCTGCGGATCTGATGGCTCGCGGGGTGCGCAGGGGCGATCGCGTCGCGCTCGTGCTGCCGACCTGCCCTGAGTTCGTGGAGTGCCTGTTCGGCGTGCTGTGCGCCGGAGCCATTCCGGTACCGCTGTATCCGCCCGTTCGGCTCGGCAAACTCGGGGAGTATCACTCGAAGACGGCCGCGATGCTGCGGGCAGTGGATGCGGCCCTAGTTGTGACTGACGAACGCATCCGCCGGTTGCTTGGCACCTCGGTCCAGCTCGCCGCTCCTCGCCTGGGCTGTGTGACCGCATCCAGCCTGCAGAGCGAGAACTCGGTGGAGATTGGCGCCACTGCCGACGCGGTGGCATTGATCCAGTTCTCCTCGGGCACAACGCAAGACCCCAAACCCGTCGCGCTTACCC
>JBKOYU010000251.1:0-2453 GCA_046725575.1 Actinomycetota bacterium
CCGGCCGACTTGCCCTCCAACATCCTTGCCGCACCGGCGAAGAACCGGATCTGGTCGACCATCGGCGGAATCTCTTCGGCCATGGTGACGTGGTTGGGCTTGCCGGTGTTGCGGCCCTCGGCCTCGACGAGCGCCTGGGCGTTCTTCTCGACGTCGTCGGCAAAGTCGAGCAGCGCCTTCTGCCGATGCGACGGCGTGGTGCGCTTCCAGTCGGCGAACGCCTTGGACGCCGCGGCGTACGCATTGTCGATGTCGGCCTCGTTGGAGATCGGTGCGCTGCCGTACTCCTCGCCGGTGCTCGGGTCGACCAGCGGCATCGTGGCGCCGCTGACGGAGTCGACGAGCTCGCCGCCGATGAAATTCTGAACCTTGGTCATTAGTGAACTCCTGTCGTTAGAGGTCGGCGAGGACGAGAGCCAGTACGTCGAGGCCCTCGATGAGAAGCTCGTCGCTGATGGTCAGCGGCGGCAGGAATCGCAGCACATTGCCAAATGTGCCGCAGGACAACACGATTACACCCGCGGTGTGGCACCCGACGCATAGCTTCATGGTCAGCTCGGCGTCGGGCTCAAGCGTGCCAGGCTTGACCAACTCCATCGCGATCATCGCGCCGCGGCCACGGACGTCGCCGATGCGGTCGTCGTCGACCTGCAGCCGGCCCAGCCGGTCCTTCATCAGTGCTTCGATTTGGCGCGCCCGTTCCACCAGACCATCGGCCTCGATCGTTTCGATGGTGGCCAGCGCCGCCGCGCACGCGACCGGATTGCCGCCATACGTGCCGCCCAGCCCGCTGACGTGCGGCGCGTCCATGATCTCCGCGCGGCCGGTGACCGCCGACAGCGGCAGTCCGTCGGCGATGCCCTTGGCGGTGCAGATCAGATCCGGTTCGATGCCTTCGTGCTCGCACGCGAACATCGCCCCGGTGCGGGCGAACCCGGTCTGCACCTCGTCGGCGATGAACACCACGTTGTTCTCCCGGCACCAGTCCAGCAGTGCAGGCAGGAAGCCGTCGGCGGGAACGATGAAGCCGCCCTCACCCTGGATGGGCTCGATGATCACCGCGGCGAGGTTCTCGGCGCCTACCTGTTTTTCGATGACGGTGATCGCCCGCTTGGCGGCCAGTTCGCCGTCGGTCGCGATCTCCTTGCCGTATTCGGCGTCGCGGAACGGATACGACAGCGGCGCCCGGTAGATCTCGGGTGCGAACGGGCCGAAGCCGTGTTTGTACGGCATCGACTTCGCGGTCAGCGCCATCGTCAGGTTGGTGCGGCCGTGGTAGGCGTGGTCGAACGCCACCACCGCCTGTTTGCGGGTGTAGGTCCTGGCGATCTTGATCGCGTTCTCCACCGCCTCCGACCCCGAGTTGAACAGCGCCGACCGTTTCTCACCCGAGCCCGGCGTGAGCCGGTTGAGCTGTTCGGCGACCGCGACGTAACCCTCGTAGGGCGTGATCATGAAGCAGGTGTGCGTGAAATTGGCGACCTGGTCCTGCACGGCGTCGACCACGCGCGGGGATGAGTTTCCGATCGTGGTGACGGCGATGCCCGAGCCCATGTCGATGAGCCGATTGCCGTCGACGTCTTCGACGATGCCGCCGAACGCCCTGGCGGCGTAAACGGGCATCGTGTTGCCGATCCCGCGGGACACCGCGGCGCTCTTGCGGTCGATCAGCTGCTGTGATCGTGGACCGGGAATCGCGGTGCCGAGGTAGCGGCTTTGCTCGAGGGTGCTCAACTTTCGTCTCCTGACGGCGGGCGGGTTCGACGAATGTCTCGTTGCTTTTCGAGCCTAGTCGGAGGCGCACCGATCCGATCGAAAACCCCCACAGCTTCTGCGGGATCACGGGCCGGAATGGATTGACGCAACGGATTTCGTTGCCCGCGGTTTGTCGCGGCCGTAAATGGGAAACCGGATGAGGTCGAAATCGACACTCATCCACGGAGGTCGTAATGGCCGACAGCAGCGAAGCTGGTTCCGTTCTCAAGCCCGACGCCGAGGTCTATCCCTTGGGGGAAAGTCGTCCGCCGCTCGGCGTCGATGACCTTCCCGAACCCGAGGAAGTTTTCAAGGTCTCCCGGCTCGGGCCCCTGCAGATTGTCCAGTTCGTGATCGGGCCGAGCCTCATCGCTCTGGGCATCTCGATCGGCAGCGGAGAGTGGCTGCTCGGTCCGCAGGCGGTCGGCGAGTTCGGGTTCATCGGCATCGGGTGGGTGATCACGGTGTCCGCGATCCTGCAGACCTTCTACAACGTGGAGGTCTCCCGGTACGTAGTGGCGACCGGGGAGGTTCCGATTGTCGCGTGGGGCCGCGTTCCGCCCGGCTGGAAGTTCTGGATCCCGTTCTCCCTCATCGTCTTCTACTTCGCGTTCATCTTCGGCGGATGGGCGGCCAGCGCGGGTCAGGGCGTGTTCGCGTTGATCGTCGGGCGGGTGCACCGACCCGACGAGCTGGAG
>JBKOYU010000777.1:0-2733 GCA_046725575.1 Actinomycetota bacterium
CGCGAAAACCGTCCATGTACCCCTTGGCGCATCTTGACCAGACGGCATTCTCGTAGGTCGCGACTTCCCCTGGACTGAACCCCATGGCAACTCATCTTTCTCTCGAATCCATTGAAGAAGGCGAATTCAGCAAAAAGAGAGCCCGGCGCGAGGTGCTCAAGTTGCCGGGCGTGACGCCCTCCGCGCGAAACGCGCTCGGCGGGTAGGCGCAAGGCCACCAGGGGGCGCCGCTAGGCTGTGATAAATGCGCCTTGGCCGAATCGCCAGTCCCGACGGGGTTGCCTTCGTCAGCATCGAAGAACCCACCGATGACCCGAATCAGGCAATCGCGAGGGAAATCGCCGAGCACCCCTTCGGCGCCCCCGACTTCACCGGCCGTCAATGGCCACTGGCTGACGTGCGGCTGCTGGCGCCGATTCTCGCGAGCAAGGTGGTCTGCATCGGCAAGAATTACGCCGCGCACGTCGCGGAGATGGGCGGCGAATCGTTTCCTGATCCGGTGATCTTCATGAAGCCCAACACCGCGATCATCGGGCCGAACGTGCCGATCCAGCTGCCGGCCGACGCCAACCCTGTGCACTTCGAGGGTGAACTGGCCGCAGTCATCGGGCGGCCCTGCAAGGACGTTCCCGCCGCGCGTGCCGCCGAGAACATCCTCGGCTACACGATCGGCAACGATGTGACCGCGCGCGACCAACAGAAGAAGGACGGCCAGTGGACCCGCGCCAAGGGCTACGACACGTTCTGCCCGGTCGGCCCCTGGATCGTCACCGACGTCGACCCCGCCGACCTTGACCTCCGCACCGAGGTCAACGGCGAGGTCAAACAACACAGCCGGACCTCGTTGATGATCCATGACATTGGTGCAATCGTCGAGTGGATCTCGGCGGTGATGACGCTGCTGCCCGGCGATCTGATCCTCACCGGCACGCCCGAGGGTGTTGGCCCGATCGAGGACAGCGACACTGTCAGCATTACCATCGAGGGCATCGGGACGTTGAGCAATCCTGTTGTCCGCAAAGGAAAGTGATGACGGTAAGAGTTCGGTTCTGCCCGTCGCCCACCGGCACGCCCCATGTTGGCCTGATCCGCACCGCGTTGTTCAACTGGGCCTACGCCCGCCACACCGGCGGTACCTTCGTGTTCCGGCTGGAAGACACCGACGCCGAACGCGACAGCGAGGAAAGCTATCTGGCGCTGCTGGACGCGCTGAGCTGGCTCGGGCTGAACTACGACGAGGGTCCCGACATCGGTGGGCCGTATGCGCCCTACCGGCAATCCGAACGCGGCGACATCTACCGCGACGTCGTGCAGCGGCTGCTTGATGCGGGCGAAGCATACGAGGCGTTCTCTACCCCCGCGGAGGTCGAGGCTCGCCATCTCGCCGCCGGCCGAAACCCCAAGCTGGGCTATGACAATTACGACCGCACCCTCACTGACGAGCAGCGCGCGATATTTCTCGCCGAGGGCCGTGAGCCCGTCGTGCGCCTGCGGATGCCCGATGAGGACATCACCTGGCATGACCTCGTGCGCGGCGACACCACCTTCGCCGCGGGCACCGTGCCGGACTTTGCGCTGACCCGGGCGAGCGGAGATCCGTTGTACACCTTGGTCAACCCGGTCGATGACGCGTTGATGAAAATCACCCACGTACTGCGCGGCGAGGACCTGTTGCCGTCGACACCGCGCCAGATCGCCCTGTATCAGGCGTTGATCCGCATCGGCGTCGCGGAACGCATACCCGAGTTCGCCCATCTACCAAGCGTTATGGGCGACGGCAACAAGAAGCTGTCCAAGCGTGATCCGCAGTCGAATCTGTTCATGCACCGCGAGCGCGGTTTCATCCCCGAGGGACTGCTGAATTACCTGGCGCTGCTCGGCTGGGGCATTGCCGAGGATCGTGACGTGTTCAGCCTCGACGAGATGGTCGCCGCGTTCGACGTCGTCGACGTGAACTCCAACCCCGCCCGCTTCGATCAGAAGAAGGCCGACGCGCTCAACGCCGAGCACATCCGGCTGCTGAGCGAGGAGGAGTTCACCGACCGGCTGCGCGCGTACTTCGCCGCCCACGGCCACGACACGGGGCTCGACGGCAGCCAATTCGCGGAGGCGGCCCGGCTCGTGCAAACCCGCATCGTCGTGCTCGGTGACGCGTGGGACCTGCTGAAGTTCCTCAACGACAGCGAGTTCACGCTTGACGAGAAGGCGGCCACCAAGGAGCTGCGCGGCGATGCGGCCCCGGTCCTCGACGCCGCGATCAACGCGCTTGAGGACGTCGGGGAGTGGACCACGGCGAAGATCGAAATAGGACTCAAGGTCGCGTTGCTGGAAAACCTGGCGCTCAAGCCGCGCAAGGCGTTCGGTCCGATCCGGGTCGCAGCCACGGGTGCGTCGATCAGCCCACCGCTCTTCGAGTCCCTGGAGCTGCTCGGGCGGGATCGCAGTCTGCGCCGGCTGCACGCCGGGCGAGACCGTGCAGCAGCAGCAGCCGCTGCTGCTGCGGAGGCGTGAGAAGCCACTCGCGAATCTTTGGTAGTCTGCACGTCGGCCCGATACAACAGGCGGCGGGAACTTCCCACCGCGTGACGGGCGCAAAAATGGCCTGTGACCTGCGGTTATAGGCAGCCAATGGGGTATGGTGTAATTGGCAACACAGCTGATTCTGGTTCAGCCATTCTAGGTTCGAGTCCTGGTACCCCAGCGATGAGCGCTCGCGCGAAGAGCCGACTAGTG
>JBKOYU010000352.1:0-1536 GCA_046725575.1 Actinomycetota bacterium
AAGTTTATAGCGGTAGAGGCGGGCGCCAACGACCTCCAATAGCCGCCTAAGCCGTTCGGAGCCTTGGCGCCGCCTTGCCGCTGATCAACGGCAGGTCGAGATACGTAACGATTCCCGGTTTGGCCGCGCACACCGCGGGAATCGAATTCACGCAGTGCGCGGCGGTGCCGACCACGCCGTACTCTGGGCCCTCCCCGCCGATCTCGGATTGAAAACCCTTCACGCTCACCGTGATGTCGGGGTTGCCGCGGACCTCCATTTCATACCGCTGTCCCTCAGGGCCGAATGTCCATGCGGGGTCGAGGTTTTCCTCACCCATCAACCAGTTCACCGTCACGCGGACCACGACGTCGTCGCCGACGAGGGCCTCCCAGTGGAACTTCCGGCCTGCGACCTGTCCCGGCTCGATGACCCCGATCGGCGAGTCGATCGGCGCCGTCGCTACCGCGATCTCCTGCGACGACCGCACCTTCGGGTCGGCGTTGAAGCCCAGCTTGTCGACACACATCCGGACCGACTGGATGAAGCCGCCGTCGAGCAGCTTCTGCATCGGCCCCGATAAAGCCCTCTCCGGGACCTCGCCGAAGCCCATCACATGGCGGACCACATCCGGGGCCTCGTAGGTGCGCAGGTCGGAAAACTCCTCGGCGCGAACGAATGTCACGCCCGTCGACATGATCGAGAACATCAACGGAAACTTCTCGCTGATGCCACCCGGCGCGATACCGGTGCCGTGCAACGTCGCATTGCCCTCCACCGCCGCCTCCCGCAGCGGCGCGCCCTGCCGCTCGCTGGGATAGACCCATCCCACCGGGGTCACGACGTTCTTGCCGGACCTCAGCAGCGCCGCCACCTCGTCGGGGTTGGGCAGCAGCGGCGCATACACCACGGCGTCGGCATCCAGGGCCAGGATCTCATCGACGCTGTTGGTTGCGGTGACGCGCAGCGGATCCGTGCCGATGATGTCGCCGACGTCCTTGCCCGCCTTGTCCTCCGAGTGCACCCAGCAGCCGACGAGCTCGAGGTCGGGATGCTCCAGCACGCCCTTGATGGCGGCGACGCCGACGCCTCCTGTCGCCCACTGCACGACCCGCAGGCCCATGTCATCTCCTTCGAAAACTAGAACACGTTCTACTCCGGTCTACACCACAACGCGGCGTCGGCGGGTCACAATTGCCTGGATGAACAAGATCGGGTTCGGCGTGCTGGGGCCGCTGCAGGTGACGGTCGACGGTGCGCCCGTGCCGCTGGGCACCCCGAAACAACGCGCCGTGCTGGCAGTGCTGGTGATGAACCGCAACCGGCCGGTGGCAATCGACTCGCTGATTACCGCGGCGTGGGAACAGTGGCCGCCCTCGGAAGCGCGGGCCAGCCTGCACTCCTACATCTCGAACCTGCGCCGCCTTCTTGGCGACTCGCGGTCGATGTTGGAAAACGCGCCACCGGGGTATCGACTCAGGGTCGATGACTCCGCGTGCGACATCGGCCGATTCATCCTGAAGAAGACGGCGGGCGTGCAGGCCGCCGCCGCCGGCC
>JBKOYU010000438.1:0-4176 GCA_046725575.1 Actinomycetota bacterium
CTGCGGGTCGTCCTCGAGGTGCATCAGCCCGTTCCAGCACAGGTTGACCAGATGAGCGGCCACCACTTCTTTCTTCGGGTCGCGCACATCGAGCCACCACTGCGCCGTCATCGACACCGACCCGACCAGCGCCTGCGCGTACAGCGGTGCCATGTCGGGGTCGAGCCCGCGCCGGGAGAAGTCACCGGCCAGGATCGACGACACCTGGTTGACGGCCTCGTTGAGCAGCGTCGAGTACGTGCCGCCCGACGTGATGGCCGCCGGGGAGTCACGAATCAAGATGCGGAACCCGTCCGTGCGTTCATCAACGTAGGTCAGCAGCGCCAGCGCGACCCGCTCGATCCGCAGCCGGGACCGGTTGTTGGTCATCCTGGTCAGCGACGACGTGATGCCGTCCAGCAGCGCCGACATCTCGCGGTCCACCACCACCGCGTAGAGCCCCTCCTTGCCGCCGAAGTGCTCATAGACGACGGGTTTGGAGACGTTGGCGCGCTGTGCGATCTCCTCGATCGACGTTCCCTCGTACCCGCGCTCGGCGAACAACGTCCTTGCGACGTCGATCAGTTGATGGCGCCGCTCGGCACCGGTCATCCTTGCGCGGGGTACACGCACTTCCTTGTCGGGTGCTGCCACGTCTTTCAGGCTAATCCCCCCGCTCGCTCCGCTCGTGCCCCCAGGGGACGTAGATGCATTCGACTAGCATCACGAGTTGATCAGTCCGTCGTGGTGTAATCGGCAGCACCTCTGATTTTGGTTCAGATAGTTCAGGTTCGAGTCCTGGCGACGGAGCGGACTTCCCCGCGAGCGACCGCAAAATGACAGTCTTAACGGCGTGTCGGCGTGCAGACACGGTCACTCGCGGGGGTGAGGAAGGCGATGAGCGTTTCTACTGAGGCCGCGGTCCTGGTTCTGGCCGCCGGGGCCGGCACCCGCATGCGGTCGGACATCCCGAAGGTGCTGCACACCCTGGCCGGCCGCAGCATGCTGTCGCACGCGCTGCATTCGGTGGCCAAGGCGGCGCCGGGTCATCTCGTGGTCCTGCTGGGCCATGACCGCGACCGCGTCGCGCCCGCGGTCGCGGAGCTGGCCGACGAGCTGGGCAGGCCGATCAAGGTCGCGGTCCAGGAACAGCAGCTCGGCACCGGACACGCCGTGCGCTGCGGGGTGTCGGCACTGCCCGAGGACTTCACCGGCATTGTCGTGGTGACCTATGGGGATGTGCCGCTGCTGGACGCCGACACGCTGGCGGGCCTGGTCGCCGAGCACAGCGCCGAGTCGGCCGCCGCGACCGTGCTGACGACCACGCTGCCCGACCCGACCGGCTACGGGCGCGTCCTGCGCACGCAGGACGGTGAGGTGATCGGCATTGTCGAGCAGGCCGACGCCAGCCCCTCGCAGCTGGCCATCCAAGAGATCAACGCCGGTGTCTACGCGTTCGACGCCGCGCCGCTGCGCTCGGCGCTGAGCCGGCTGCAGCCCCACAACGCCCAGCAGGAGCTATACCTGACCGACGTGATCTCGATTTTCCGCGCCGATGGGCTCGTCGTGCGGGCCAAGCATGTCGATGACTCCACGCTGGTCGCGGGTGTCAACGACCGGGTGCAGCTGGCTGAACTGGGTGCAGAGCTCAACCAGCGCATCGTCGCGGCGCATCAGCGCGCGGGCGTGACGATCGTCGATCCCGCCACCACCTGGATCGACGTCAACGTCACCGTCGGCAGAGACACGGTGATCCACCCGGGCACGCAGCTGCTTGGCGACACACGCATCGGCGGGCGCTGCCAGATCGGTCCGGACACGACGTTGACCGACGTCACCGTCGGCGACGAGGCGGTCGTGGTGCGCACCCATGGCGGCCAGTCGGTGATCGGTGACGGCGCGGCAGTCGGACCGTTCGCCTATCTCCGGCCGGGCACGGTGCTTGGTGCCGAAGGCAAGCTCGGCGCGTTCGTCGAAACCAAGAACGCGACGATCGGCACCGGCACCAAGGTGCCGCACCTGACCTACGTCGGTGACGCCGACATCGGCGAGCACAGCAACATCGGCGCCTCGAGCGTCTTCGTCAACTACGACGGCGAAAACAAGAGCCGCACCACAATTGGCTCGCATGTGCGGACCGGTTCCGACACCATGTTCGTCGCGCCGGTGACGGTCGGCGACGGCGCCTACACCGGCGCGGGCACGGTCGTGCGTGAGGATGTGCCGCCCGGTGCGCTGGCGGTGTCGGCGGGCCCGCAGCGCAATATCGAGGGCTGGGTGGAGCGAAGGCGCCCTGGATCAGCTGCTGCCGAAGCCGCCCGCAAAGCCCGCGAATCGAACACCGAGGCGCCAACCGAAGACGAGTGAGGCGACGCCGTCTGTTGGCAATCCGGTAACCGGGTAACGCACAGGCCGCAACGCTACGTACGATTAGCACGTATCGATCCCCAACCGGCAAGGGCGCACAGTGGGCACCGAGTGGACCGACAACCGCAAGAATCTGATGCTCTTCTCCGGTCGCGCGCACCCTGAGCTGGCCGAGCAAGTGGCCAAGGAGCTCGACGTCCCGGTCACCGCGCAAACCGCTCGCGACTTCGCCAACGGCGAGATCTTCGTTCGCTTCGATGAATCGGTCCGCGGCTGCGACGCGTTCGTGCTGCAGTCACATCCCTGGCCGCTGAACAAGTGGCTGATGGAACAGCTGATCATGATCGATGCGCTCAAGCGCGGCAGCGCCAAGCGGATCACCGCGATCCTGCCGTTCTATCCCTACGCCCGCCAGGACAAGAAGCACCGCGGGCGCGAGCCGATCTCGGCGCGGCTGGTCGCCGACCTGCTCAAGACCGCCGGCGTCGACCGGATCATCACCGTCGACCTGCACACGGACCAGATCCAGGGCTTCTTCGACGGCCCGGTGGACCACATGCGCGCGCAGAACCTGTTGTGTGGCCACATCGCGGAGAACTACGCAGACCACGACATGGTTGTGGTCTCCCCCGACTCGGGCCGCGTGCGCGTCGCCGAGAAATGGGCCGATGCTCTTGGCGGGGTGCCCTTGGCCTTCATCCACAAGACCCGCGATCCCCTGATTCCCAACCAGGTGAAGTCCAACCGCGTCGTCGGCGACGTGAAGGGCAAGACCTGCATACTCACCGATGACATGATCGACACGGGCGGCACGATCGCCGGTGCGGTCAAGCTCCTGCATGGAGACGGCGCGGGCGACGTCCTCGTCGCTGCAACACACGGTGTGCTCTCCGACCCGGCGCCACAACGGCTCGCTGAGTGCGGCGCTCGCGAGGTGATCGTCACCAACACGCTGCCAATCGGTGAGGACAAGCAGTTCCCGCAACTGACTGTGCTGTCTATCGCGCCGCTGCTGGCCAGCACCATCCGCGCGGTGTTCGAAAACGGTTCGGTGACAGGGCTTTTCGACGGGTCAGCGTAGTGTCGGATAGCGTCATCTATCACAACCCCAAGTGCTCGACGTCGCGCAAGACGCTGGATTTGTTGCGGGACAACGGCATCGAGCCGAGGGTGATCCAATACCTCAAGACCCCGCCGACGCGGGCCGAGCTCGTCAAGATGATCAAGGACGCGGAGATCGACGTGCGCACTGCGGTGCGTAAGCGGGAGGCGCTCTACAGCGAGCTCGGCTTGGCCGACGCGTCGGATGACGAACTGCTGGACGCGATGGCCGAGCACCCGATCCTCATCGAGCGCCCGTTCGTCGTCACCCCCAAAGGCACCCGGCTGGCCCGGCCGATCGACGCGGTTCGCGAGATTTTGTGAGGGCGGGCCGCTGCGCGGCCGTGGTCGCGCTGGTGGTACTCGCCGCAACGGGCTGCGGCGCGGAAACGCCTGACTATCACTCGGTGTGGTCGACGTCGAGCACATCGCCCCCGCCCACCACCACCGATGCGCCGGTGCCGATCGCCAAGGTCCTCGAGGATTCGGGCGTCAATGGTGAGCCCGTCGCGCCCCAGAAGCTCACCGATCTGACGGTGACGATGCCGCAGCCGAAGGGCTGGCAGCAGTACAACAATCCGAACTTTGCGCCGGGCACGCAGGTGATCGCCAAGGGCGACACCTACCCCACCGCGATGTTGATTGTGTTCAAGCTCAGCGGCGACTTCGATGTCAACGAGGCCATCAAGCATGGCTACGCCGACGCGGAACTGTCAGAGAACTTCAAGC
>JBKOYU010000545.1:0-1669 GCA_046725575.1 Actinomycetota bacterium
GCATGAGCATGGTCTCGATGCCCATCGTGACGCACGCCAGAGATGCCGCGGTAGCCACCCATTTTCGTCATTGTGAGTCTCAATGAGATTGTCAAGCGGCGCGCGGTATTTCGGGTTGGTACCTGGTGTTGTCGCGTTGCATGGCCCACAGGACGTTGAGTCGGCGCCGTGCAAGGCACAGAACTGCTTGGGAGTGGCGTTTGCCCTCGGAGCGTTTGCGGTCGTAATAGCTTCGCGATTCGGGGCATGTCTTGATGCTGTTGTTGGCCGCGAGGTAGAACACACGCAGCAGGCGGCGGTCATAGCGTCGTGGCCGTTTTAGATTCCCTGTGATGCGCCCGGAGTCGCGTGGCACGGGCGCCAAACCAGCCACGCCGGCCAGTCTGTCGGCGGTGCTGAAGCTGCTCAGGTCGCCGTTGGTGGCGGCGAGCAGCTCGGCTCCCAGCAACGACCCGAACCCCGGCATGCTCACGATGATGGTGGCCAGTCGGTGTTGATGAAACGTCTGCTCGATCATCGCGTCGACGTCGGCGAGTTCGGCGTCGAGGTCCAGGATGGATTGAGCTAGGCGTGCGACCACAGTGGCCGCGACATGCTGTCCGGCGACCACGGTGCGTTGAGAGTTCGCGGCGGCGATCGCCCGGGCTGCGAGGTCGCCGGCGTTGTAGGCGTGGCGATCACGCAGCCATTTCTCCAGGCGCGTTGCGCCCATCCTGCGTAGTGCGTCGGGGGTCTGATAGCCGGTCAGTAAGACCAGTGCCGCCTTGCGGTGTGCATAGTCGAAAGCCCGCTCCAGGGCGGGGAAATACTCCAGCAGCTGAGCGCGCAGACGATTGATGGCCCTGTTCCGGTCGGCCGCCAGATCGGTGCGGCGCGCGCACAGTATCCGAAGATCCACGGCGGTTTTGTCACGGTGACGCAATGGGTGCAGGTCTTTGCGCATGCGTGCTTGGTCGGCGATGATCGCTGCGTCCTTCGCGTCGGTCTTGCCCTCGCCGCGGTAGGCGCCCGAAGCGTGGTGCACGGTTCGGCCGGGGATATAGAGCAGCTCCTGGCCGCGGTCGAGCAGCAGCGTGATCAACAGTGCCGCGCCGCCGGAGTTCAGATCGATCGCCCACTGAACAGACCCGCCGTCAGCTAACTCATTGACGGCCCGGATCAGGTCAAGCAATGCGTCTTCATCGTTGATCACCCGCATCGACAAGACACGCTGGCCGTCGCTGTTGATGGCCACGCAGTGATGCGCGGTCTTTCCCGCGTCGATGCCGGCCCACAGGGTTGATTGCGCCACGTCTTCCTTCCGTCGTAGATCTGATGTTGGCCCTGCAGACGACCGCGCCGTCACGTCCTTACATAGCGATCACATCGCGTCTCTCAATTTGCGGTCGAGTCGTCGCGAAACGCCGGGCGGCCACTCACAGTGAGCCATCCCGCGGCTGACGAATCGAAGCCATACCCGACGTTCCAGGGTCACCGACAGCCTAGAAAATTCACTGCTCAGGACCCACCAACTACGGTAAGGACGTATCACTTTGTGCGATGGGGGAGTCCGCCACAAAACGGTACTGGTGCGGGGATCGATTCGGCTCGGCGGCTGCTGCTACGCGAGGTCGAAATCAGTCGGTCCCGTACCTGGCGTGCGGGGCTGGCTCAAATCGCGCCTCAGAGG
>JBKOYU010000474.1:0-2794 GCA_046725575.1 Actinomycetota bacterium
TCGTCGGCGTAGGCGGTGAGAAGTTCCTTGGCCACGAGTTGGGTCAGCACGTGGTTGTCGCCCTCGAAGGTGGTGAACACGTCGGTGTCAGCTTTCAGTGCGATCAGGCGGTTCTCAGCGAGATAGCCTGCGCCGCCGCAGGCTTCGCGCGCCTCCTGGATGGCACGAGTGGCGTGCCAGGTGTTGGCCGCCTTCAGACCAGTGGCGCGCGACTCCAGCTCGCGCTGCTCCTCGGGATCGGGGTCGTCGGCCGTCTGCAGGTCATGCGTCTTTGCGACGAGTTCGTTCTGCGCGAACTGAAGCGCATACGACCGTGCGATCAGCGGGAACAACCGCCGCTGATGCACCAGATAGTCCATCAGCAGCACCTCGTGGTCGTCGTCGGGTGCCTGGAATTGCCTGCGCTGCAACGCATATCGGGTTGCGATGTCCAGTGCCACCCGCGCCGCGGCTCCGGCGCTGCCACCGACCGTGACCCGGCCGCGGATCAGCGTGCCCAGCATGGTGAAGAAGCGGCGGTTCGGGTTTTCGATCGGTGAGCTGTACGTGCCGTCCTCGGCCACGTCGGCGTACTTGTTGAGCAGATTCTCGCGCGGGATGCGGACATGGTCGAACTGGATACGACCGTTGTCCACACCCGGCAGCCCGCCCTTGTAGTGACAGTCGCCGGTCGTCACACCCGGTAGGTCGTTGCCGTCGTCGTCGCGGATCGGCACCACAAAGCAGTGCACCCCGTGACCAACCCCGTCAGGCGTGATCAGCTGAGCGAATACCGCTGCGACGGTTGCGGTTTCGGCGGCACCGCCGATGTAGTCCTTGCGCGAGGTGCGGGTAGGGGAGTCGATGACGAACTCTTGGGTCGACGCGTCATAGGCGGCGGTGGTCTCCAGCGACTGCACGTCGCTGCCGTGACCGGTCTCGGTCATCGCGAAGCAGCCCAACAGGTCCAGGCTGATGATCCGCGGGACGTATGCGTGGTGGTGGCGCTCGGTCCCGAGGTTTTCGATGGCCCCGCCGAACAGGCCCCACTGCACGCCGGCCTTGACCATCAGCGACAGATCGGACATCGCCAGCATCTCGATGCGGGTGACCGCCGCGCCGACGTCGCCGTTGCCGCCGTGTTCCTTCTTGAACCCGTCCTCGGCGGCTCCATGCGCGGCCATGATCGTCATCTGTTCCGCCACCTTGGTGCGGGCGATGACGGTGTTCGGGGTGTAGTGCGGGCGGAAGATCTCATTGGAGAGTTCCTCTCGCATCCTGTTCTTCACGTCGCGCCAACGGCCGTCCAGCGTGTTGCGTAGATCCTCCCCAGCGGTGGTCATACCGAGACGGTAACCTCCAGAGGGCGCCCAGAAACTGTGATGTGGGAAACGTAGGCAAACCTAGCTAGACCAGCAGAAACCCGTGGCGTTGAATCATCACCGATGACTGAATCAGAGGAGGCGCCGGTCTCGCCGACCGGCATGCCGCACATTCCGGGCCATCGGCACTCCGATGTGTCCGGCGGCTGGCTGCGGGCCGCGACGTTCGGCGCGATGGACGGGCTCGTCAGCAATACCGCGTTGATCGCAGGCGTCGCGGCGAGCGCGAGTGCTCACACCGTGGTGCTCAGCGGCGTGGCTGGCCTGCTGGCTGGCGCGTTCTCGATGGCGTTGGGGGAGTACACGTCGGTCACGACCGCCAACGAGCAGATCGATGCAGAGGTGCGAACGGAGCGGCGGGCGTTGAGCAGGTACCCCGAGGCGGAAATGACCGAACTGGTCTGGATGCTCGTGGAGATGGGCATGACGCCGGAGACAGCGGAGAAGGCCTCCGAGGAGATTCACCGCGACGAAGATCGTGCGCTGGACGTGCATGTGGCACAGGAGTTGGGGGTGAATCCACGCGAGAAGCCGTCACCGTGGGTTGCCGCCGGCTCGTCGTTCGCCATGTTCGCGATCGGCGCCATCGTCCCGCTGATTCCGTACCTGCTGGGACTCGAATCACTATGGGCAGGTCTGATCTGCGGTGGCATTGGCCTACTCATTGCGGGTGGGGTGGCCGCTCGGTTCACGCGCAAACCGGTGTGGTGGGCCGCGCTGCGGCAGCTGTCGTTTGGCGCGATTGCTATCGCCGCTACATACGTCGTCGGCACGCTCATCGGTACAGCCACCGGCGTCTGAAGCTGCCTCAGCTGTCGCTGCCGACGGTGATCGCCGTCGCCTGCTCGGTGATCTCGTCGAGCTCGGAGTCCTCGAAATCGAGGCCAACGAGGTGCTGCCGGCTGGCGAAAAGCACACCAGCGCCCAGCAGTACCGCCGCGGCGCCGACCCAGAAGGGCAGGTGCACGCTCACCTGCTCGCCGAGCACACCGGCCAGCCACGGCGCCAGCGCGGCGCCCGAGAATCGCACGAAACTGTAGGCCGCTGAGGCGACCCCGCGCTCGACTGGTGCCGCCTTCATCACGGTCTCGGTGATCAACGTGTTGTTGATGCCGATGAACAGGCCGGCGATGACCACGCACGTCGCCAGTACTGCCTTGTTGTCGGTGCCCACGGCCATCACCGCCAGCGTCGCCGTCATCGCCAGCAGGTTGACCACCAGGGTCGGCACGGTGCCGAAGCAGTGCTGCAGCCGCGGCGCGACCACCACCGAGGTGATCGCCAGCGCCATACCCCAGCCGAAGAAGATCAGCCCGATCTGATGCGCAGTCATGTCGAGCGGGAACGGCGTGAACGCCAGCAGCGTGAAGAAGCCAAAGTTGTACAGCAGCGCGGTGATTGCGACGCCGAGTAGGCCGCGGTGGCGCAGCGCA
>JBKOYU010000633.1:0-2914 GCA_046725575.1 Actinomycetota bacterium
CGGTGGGCCTGGCGCCACCGGACGGTCGTTCTCGGACTTTCCCACCATCGTGGACTCCATCCGCGACCGGCTGTTCACACTGCCCGAGCAGACCCGGGTGCACACGGGACACGGCGACGGCACCACCATCGGCGCCGAGGCACCCCATCTCGCCGAATGGATCGCGCGAGGGTACTGAGGCCGTGACCCACGCCGATGAGCGCGGCGCCGACGAGACCGACCTCGTCGTCACCCACGAGAAGTCTTACGCCGCCGGGATTCCCGCGGTTGCGGTGTCGCTGCGTCGCGGGCTGGAACAGATGGGTGCGCTGCGCACGGCGCGCACACTGCTGAAGCTGAATCAGCGCAACGGGTTTGACTGTCCGGGCTGCGCGTGGCCGGAGACCCCCGGACACCGCAAGCACGCTGAGTTCTGCGAGAACGGCGCGAAGGCGGTCGCCGATGAAGCCACGACGCGCATCGTGACGCCGTCGTTCTTTGCCGCCCACCCGGTCAGTGAGCTGCTGGAAAAGACGGACTACTGGCTGGGTCAGCAGGGCCGGCTGACGCACCCGATGGTCCTGCTGCCCGGAGCCACCCACTACGCACCGGTCGGCTGGGACGCGGCGTTCGCATTGATCGCCGATGAGTTGCGGGCGCTGGCGCATCCCGATCAGGCGGTCTTCTACACGTCGGGTCGCACTTCGAACGAGGCGGCGTTTCTCTACCAGTTGATGATTCGGGCGTTCGGCACCAACAACATGCCGGACTGCTCGAACATGTGCCACGAATCCTCGGGATCGGCGCTGGCGGAAATGATCGGGATCGGCAAGGGATCGGTATCGGTTTCTGACCTTGAGGACGCCGAGCTGATCCTCATCGCGGGGCAGAACCCGGGCACCAACCATCCCCGGATGTTGTCGGTTCTGGAGAGGTCGAAAGCCAACGGCGCCAAGGTCATCGCCATCAATCCACTGCCCGAGGCCGGACTGCTGCGGTTCAAGGATCCGCAGAAAGTGCACGGTGTGCTCGGCGCCGGCGTCGCGATCGCGGATTCCTTCCTGCATATCCGCATCGGCGGTGACCAGGCGCTCTTCCAGGGGCTGGCCAAGCTGCTGCTCGAAGCCGACGACCGGCTCCCCGGCAGCGTCATCGACCGCGAGTTCATCGACGCGCACTGCGCCGGGTTCGATGAGTACGCCGACCACATCAGAAACGTCGATCTGGACGCCGTTGTTGAAGCGACAGGGCTGTCGATCGGGCAGATCGTTGAGACGGCACAGGCACTGATGGCGTCCAAGCGAACGGTCATCTGCTGGGCGATGGGCCTCACGCAGCACACCCACGCGGTGGCAACGATTCAGGATGCGGTGGCGGTGCTGCTGATGCGCGGGATGATCGGCAAACCCGGGGCCGGGGTATGCCCGGTGCGCGGGCACTCCAACGTTCAGGGTGATCGGACGATGGGCATCTGGGAGAAAATGCCAGACACTTTTCTCGATGCCCTTGACGCCGAGTTCGGCATCACCAGCCCCCGCAAGCATGGCCTCGATGCCGTCGATTCGATCCGGGCGATGCGCGACAGGAAGGCGTCCGTGTTTATCGCGATGGGCGGCAACTTCGTCGCGGCGACACCTGACACCGATGTTACGGAGGCGGCACTGCGCAGATGCTCGCTGAGCGTTCACATCTCGACGAAGTTGAACCGCAGCCACCTCGTCACCGGCCGCATCGGGCTGATCCTGCCGTCGCTGGGGCGCACCGACAAGGACCTGCGTGCCGGCAAGAAGCAGATGGTGACCGTCGAGGACTCGATGTCGGTCGTGCACCTATCGCGCGGCGGTCTGCTGCCGGCCGGCGAGCAGCTGCGCAGCGAGGTCGCGATCGTGTGCGGGCTCGCGCAGGCGTTGTTCGGGCCGGACCATCCAGTGCCCTGGGCCCAGTTCGCAGACGACTACGACCTTATCCGGGACAGCATCTCGCGGGTGGTTCCCGGCTTCGAGGACTTCAATGCACGAGTCCGCCAGCCCGACGGGTTCGTGTTGCCACACCCGCCGCGCGACGAACGCCGGTTCGAAACATGCAGTGGCAAAGCGAACTTCATCGTCAACGAGCTGCAGTGGGTGCCCGTGCCGCCCGGCCGGCTGATCCTGCAGACCCTGCGGTCACACGACCAGTACAACACCACGATCTACGGCCTTGACGATCGCTACCGCGGCGTCAAAGGTGGTCGGCGGGTGCTGTTCATCAACCCTGAGGACATCAGCGCCCTGGGCTACGCTGACGGCGACCGGGTGGACCTGATCTCTGAATGGGCCCGGCCCGACGGAACGATCCAGGAACGTCGGGCCGAGAACTTCCGCCTAGTGCCCTACCCGACCCCGCCCGGAAACGTCGCCGCCTACTACCCCGAAACCAACCCGTTGATCCCTCTAGATCACGTGGCGCGCACGTCGAACACCCCGGTGTCAAAGGCCATCACGATCCGCCTCGAGCGGCACACCTGATGGGCCGGCTGGCCACCCGTACGCGGACGCGAATCATCGAGACGGGATGCCGGTCGGGCCTCGACAGCGTGGTGGTCGAGGAACCGCTCGAGATCCGCTTCAATGGAGCACCGCTCGCTGTGACGATGCGCACACCGGGCGCCGATGTGGAACTGTCGCAAGGATTTCTGTTCACATAAGGCATCATCGGTGAGCGCGCCGACATCGCGTCGGTCCGGTATTGCAACGGCGTCGACGCCGACGGCCGTAACACCTACAACGTGCTGGACGTCGATCTGGCCCCGCGGGAGTGTCGCTGCCCGACACCGGGATCGAGCGCCATTTTGGGGTGTGCGGCAAGGCCTCAATTGCCGCGATTCGGCAACGCAGCCGCTACCAGCCCTGTCTCTTATACACATCTGACGCTGCCGACGAAGATTGTCTAGTGG
>JBKOYU010000616.1:0-3994 GCA_046725575.1 Actinomycetota bacterium
GCTGCGCACGGGCGTAGCGGATGCCGTGCCGGCGGGTGCATGCTTCGGTTCTCGACATGCTGGTTGCGGAGGTCGTCATGGCGTCACGTCTGGTTCGGGCCAATCCGGTCACGGTCAACGATTGCTCGACGGGCACGTGAAGCTCGATCTGGAGATAGACACATCCCGGGACGGAGTGCATCAGCTGGGGTGACAGGGGCGGGCCGTTGCGAAGCGGCAGCGGCGACCGGGCACCACACTTCGGTCGCGTCGACACCGTCGCCCTCGGGGTACAGAGGACGCCCTATCCCAGCCGGGTCTCGCGCGTGCGGAACGTGGAAACCCCGTTCGGGTCCGTGTTGCCGGTGGTGGCGCGGTAGGCCGACCGTAAGGGGGCGGAAGCCCCGGGACCGCTTGGGTCGACCACGTATTCGGTAAGGATGCCGATCGAACCGATCTCCATGGCCGACACAGCAGTGAGATGATCGCCAGCCTCATCGGCCATGAGAAAGACGAGATCCAGCTGTACCGACAGTGAGTCAGCTCAATGTCAGCATCGAACGGATCGGATTGGCTTGCCTGGCCCAGCAACTCGTCGGCCTCGCGGTACCGGCCCTCACGGCGCAGCGCCACCGTATAGGCCACCAGCAGCGCGGAACTGATCTCTCGCCGAGGCGGCTGCACTTGCTGCTTGCTTTGTTGTGAACGGATTTGTGAACGAAACGCGGCGCAGCTGCCGCGATGGGGTGAGACGCGGCGCGATGGCTGGGACGGGCGATTAATCGTGACCTGCGCGTTTGAGACCCGCGAGGCGACTGGAGACGGCGACCGGTTGGCTCATAACCAAGCGATGCTCGCTTCTGACGTACGCCGCGTCCCGCTGCGAGCATCAGGCTCGAGTCCGACGCTCGGCGCTCATCTCTGTTGTTGGTTCGCTGGTTCGCCGAGGGCATCGAAGTTCGCTCCTCGCGGAGCAGGCCCTCCATGAAGTCTGTCCACGCCATCTATGCCACGACTATGACATCGTTATTCATCGCCAATGAACGCGATTCGGCTGATTCGAGAGGGTCTCAGCAAGGACGTTTCGGGCCCGGACGACTTACTGCGGGTGGTTCGCCAGGTAGTCGCCAACGGGGATGGGTGACGTCGCGGCGTATCCGACCGGGAGCAATACGTCGCCGGCGGTCGTGTAGTAGTAGACGTCCCAACGGTAGTAGCCGGCGAATGCTGCGGGGTCGGCCGCAAGCACTGCTGCGTAGTTGTTCACCGCCTGCACGTATTCGTTGGCGTTGTTGTAGCGGTAGATGGCGTGATCTCGAGCGGTGGCGAAGCCGTTGGCGGCCAGGTAGCGGCCAGCCGCCATGATGCTGTCGTGGGGCGAGTTGATGTCGCCTCCTGCTCCGTAGGCGGCGAACGTCGAGGGTAAGAACTGCATCGGCCCCCGCGCGCCGGCGGCGCTGACACCGTCGATGCTCCCGAAGCGGGTCTCGATCAAGTTGATGGCGGCTAGGTAGTTCCAGCCGACACCGGATGCCGACTCCGCCTGGTGGTAGTCGCCCAGCAACTCCTCGGCTGGGGGTGGTGAGTCGATGCGCCATGCGGGCAGGGTGTCCTTGACGTGGGCCATCGCGGTGAGCTGTCGGCGGGCGTCGACGTTGCGGTCGTAGGCCTCGAGCAGCGATGGCGGGATTCGCGGTCGGGTGACCGCGTCCCAGTCGGGGTGGCGCCCAATCGCGCGGTAGGCCGCCTGCTGTCGGCGCGCTGCCGCCACCAGCACTGCCTCCGGCGTTGACGGGTCACGCAGGGCTTGCTCGTCGGCGACGAGATCGTCGGCCAACTGCACAGGGTCTGTTGCCAGCTGCGGTTGCGCGCCCGCGGGGCGATCCCCGTTGGCGGCCACCGTCGACTCGTCCATCATGGTCGCGCCGACACCTCCGGTGGCGGCCACCGTCATTCCGATCGAGCCGGCCGAGGTCGTCATTGGCGGCGTCGTCGACTCTGAACAACCGACAGTCACAATCAAGATCGTGGCGAGCACGAGCGGGTCGCCACGCCGCAGTCGAGCGGCGACTATACGATTGCGGCGCACTGGTTCACTCCCGTCGACTGCCTCAGAGAGCGACGCTCTTGCGGAGAGGGCGGGCTCTTCACCGAAGCCTATGTGCCGAGGATGCTGCCGCGTCCGGCTTCGGCAACGGCCGAGCCAGACCGGCTCGAACGGTGTGACCTACCCATTCCGGGCTCATGTCGCCCTCAATCCATAGGGCAAATCGGGCCAGAATTTCAGAACAGGCGGGAGTTGACCGCGCGAGCGGACCACACCGTATTGAGCGTGCGAGCGGACCACAATGGCGGTGATGCTTCTCGACGAGGTGAGCGTGGTTTGCGTCCGGCGGCCTTGGTACCGGTCGGTCCCCAGGGTGCGGTGCTGATGGTCTGCCCGTACTGCGGTTCAGATGTGGGCAGCAGCGGCGTGTGTGAGAAGTGCGGCGCCCCGCGAGAGGACGTCAAGTTGACCGGATGGCGCCCCGACCCAACTGCACGTCATGAAGGTCGCTACTACGTCGCTGGGCGTCCTACCAGTCGGGTCCGCAATGGCAGAGCCGAGGCAAACGACCCTGCCGGCGGCCAGATGCTGCCGAACTACGTCGACCTCCCCTCGCGCAGCAGGATGAGCATTCGATGGTCGTGGCTCGGCACTGGCGTGGGGGCGGCAATCATCGTGATGGTGGCGCTCGTATTTTGGGCGCTGCGCGTGCCGGACCACCGGCAGTCGGAATCGCCCGACGCGATCTACCTTTCCACGTTGCAAGATGCTGGACTGGCTGGCCAGTTCAACTTCGATGCCAATGCTATTGCCCACGGCAAACACGTGTGCCGGCAACTCGACGACGGCGGACCGCAGCAGGCTGGCCGCAGACAAGATCGCCGTCGATGCCTTCTGCCCGCGATTCTCCAAGGGCTTCCATATTTTCGAAACTGTCACTGTGACAGGAACATTCGTGCTGACCGAAGGAGGGTCGAATGCGGAGATCAGCTCGATCGCATCGGACGGAACGTCATGTCACGGAGTGGACGGATACTCCGATATCGACCCCAACACTCAAGTCATCGTGCGCAACGGCACAGGCGAAATCCTGCACACCACCCCGCTTGGGGAGGGGCATGGCGACGATCTCACCTGCACGTTTTCGTTCGGCTTTCCGGTCACGGAGGGGTCAAGATCGCTACGTCGTCTCCGTGAGCCGTCGCGGCGACTTCATCTACACCTTCAACCAGTAGCGAGTCAAGGCGTCCATATTCGCCTTGGCCACTAGTGGTCACCGTGCCGACCACGGCGAGGTACTCGGAAAAACGCGATCGGCAGTCCGGGCACAGCACGACGATAAATCCTTCGGATCAGTGCAAAACCAGTACCGATGCCTGTTGGGTTCGATCGCTCGTCGACACGGGGCGGGCGGTAATAGGTCAACCCGGTCTCTGATTGTCACGGGGTTGTCACAACTACTGCGGGACACGCAGAAATGCGACAGAACACGGTGAGAGCATCAGCGCAGCTCACAGCCGTCTGGGGCGTATGGCGACACTGCGATACACCCCGTCGTGCGGACTGTAGATCCGTGGCTAATTGGTTCTCATCCTGACTGGCTGCCGGTTCCCGTCATCTGTTGACCGTGGGGACCGTTAGGCGAGTTGCCAGGGTGCCCGACCCGTTTGGAGGTGCCGGCTGGAGAAGAACGGGCCACAGCACTGTTACGTCGCGTAACACAGCGACGCATATCCGCAGGACACAGAGTGGTCGCGTAACACCGTGATCGAACATTCACCCCAGTTCAGAGGTATTTCCGCAGGTTCTGTATGGGGTTCGAGTTCCCTTAGCTCCACTGTGAACGGCCGAGTCACTGGCCGCACGACGCAGTCATTGCCGCGGTCGCCTAGGAGGCCTGTGAACAAGGAAGCGTGGTGGGGCGGGAAGAACGCCGACAAGGCCGTTTCTTCGGCAGTAGGTCAGACC
>JBKOYU010000802.1:0-2860 GCA_046725575.1 Actinomycetota bacterium
GCCTCAGCGCTGCTGCGCACAGGCAAGCAGCTGTTCGACACCTCGTGCGTCACCTGCCACGGCGCCAACCTGCAGGGTGTGCCGGACCGCGGGCCGAGCCTCATCGGTGTCGGCGAGGCCGCCGTCTACTTCCAGGTGTCCACCGGTCGGATGCCGGCGATGCGCGGCGAGGCGCAGGCAGCACGCAAGCCGCCGATCTTCGATGAGTCGCAGATCGATGCGCTCGGCGCGTACGTGCAGGCCAACGGCGGGGGGCCGACCGTTCCGCGTGACCCCGACGGCAAGGTCGCCCAGGAGTCGCTGATGGGTAGCGACGTCGCCCGCGGCGGTGACCTGTTCCGGCTCAACTGCGCCTCGTGCCACAACTTCACCGGCAAGGGCGGTGCGCTGTCGTCGGGCAAGTACGCACCCGAACTGGAGCCGGCCGACCCCGCGCAGATCTACGCCGCGATGCTGACCGGCCCGCAGAACATGCCCAAGTTCTCCGACCGGCAGCTGAGCCCGGACGAGAAGAAGGACATCGTGGCCTACGTCCGCGAAGCAACCCACGCGCCGAACCCAGGCGGCTACGGCCTCGGCGGCTTCGGCCCAGCGCCGGAGGGCATGGCGATGTGGATTATCGGGATGGTCGCCGTCATCGGCGTGTCTCTGTGGATCGGAGCGCGAGCATGAGCGAAACCTCAGACATCAAGGGCGCGGACACCCCGGGCCAGCAAGGCGTTCCCGGACAGCCGAGCGACGCCGATCTGGCCTCGATGTCCCGCGAGCAGCTTGTCGAGTTGGGCGGCAAGCTCGACGGCGTCGAGACTGTCTTCAAGGAAGACCGCTGGCCGGTCGCCGGCACCAATGCCGAGAAGCGCGCCGAGCGCGCAGTTGCGTATTGGCTGCTGCTGGGCGGCTTTGCGGGGCTGGCGCTGCTGTTGATTTTCTTGTTCTGGCCGTGGGAGTACAAGCCGCTTGGGTCGGCGGGCGAGTGGCTGTACTCGCTGGCCACCCCGCTGTACGGCCTGACGTTTGGGTTGTCGATCCTTGCGATCGGCATCGGCGCGGTGCTGTTCCAGAAGAAGTTCATCCCTGAGGAGATCTCGATCCAGGAGCGCCACGACGGCCGCTCGCCGGAGATCCACAGAAAGACCATCGCGGCCAACCTCACCGATGCGCTGGAGGGTTCAACCCTGAAGCGGCGCAAGGTGATCGGCCTGTCGCTGGGTATCGGTCTCGGCGCGTTCGGCCTCGGCACACTGGTCGCATTCGCCGGCGGGCTGATCAAGAACCCCTGGAAGCCGGTGGAGCCGACCGCCGGCGGCAAGAAGGCGGTGTTGTGGACGTCGGGCTGGACCCCCCGGTTCAAGGGCGAAACCATCTACCTGGCCCGCGCCACCGGTAACCCGGGTGAGTCGCCGTACGTCAAGATGCGCCCCGAGGACCTCGACGCCGGCGGCATGGAGACGGTGTTCCCGTGGCGCGAGTCCGACGGCGACGGCACCACCGTCGAGTCGCACGAGAAGCTGACCGAGATCGCGCTGGGCGTGCGCAACCCCGTGATGCTGATCCGCATCAAACCGGTGGACATGGCCAGGGTGGTCAAGCGCAAGGGCCAGGAGAGCTTCAACTTCGGCGAACTGTTCGCGTTCACCAAGGTGTGCTCGCATTTGGGTTGTCCCTCTTCGCTTTACGAGCAACAGTCCTATCGCATCCTCTGCCCGTGCCACCAGTCGCAGTTCGACGCGTTGCACTTCGCGAGGCCCATATTCGGTCCGGCTGCGCGAGCGTTGGCGCAGCTGCCCATTACCATTGACCAAGACGGGTATCTGGTCGCCAATGGCGACTTCATCGAGCCCGTCGGACCGGCATTCTGGGAGCGGCGCTCATGAGTCCAAAACTGCCAAAGCCGAATCTGGCTGAAATCGCAGCCGAACAAGGCGAGGCGATCGATTCGCGTTACCACCCGTCGGCGGCGGTGCGTCGCCAGCTGAACAAGGTGTTCCCGACCCACTGGTCGTTCCTGCTGGGCGAGATCGCGTTGTACAGCTTCATCGTGCTGCTCATCACCGGCACTTATCTGACGCTGTTCTTCGACCCGTCAATGACCGAGGTCACCTACAACGGCGTGTACCAACCGCTGCGCGGTGTGGAGATGTCGCGGGCCTACGAGACCACACTCGACATCAGCTTCGAGGTGCGCGGCGGCCTGTTCGTCCGCCAGATCCACCACTGGGCCGCGCTGATGTTCGCCGCGGCGATCATGGTGCACCTGGCCCGCATCTTCTTCACCGGGGCTTTCCGGCGTCCGCGCGAAACGAACTGGGTCATCGGCTCGCTTCTGCTGATCCTGGCCATGTTCGAGGGTTACTTTGGCTACTCCCTGCCCGACGACCTGCTCTCGGGCCTCGGGCTGCGGGCCGCGCTCTCGTCAATCATGTTGGGTCTCCCGGTGATCGGCACCTGGATGCACTGGGCATTCTTCGACGGCGACTTCCCCGGCGAGATCCTCATCCCCCGGCTGTACGCGCTGCACATCCTGCTACTTCCGGGAATCATCCTGGCGCTCATCGGCGTTCACCTGGCGATGCTGTGGTTCCAGAAGCACACCCAGTTCCCCGGCCCAGGCCGCACCGAATCCAATGTCGTCGGCGTGCGCGTCATGCCGGTGTTCGCGGTCAAGTCCGGCGCGTTCTTCGCGATAATCGTCGGAATCCTCGGCCTAATGGGCGGCCTGCTGCAGATCAACCCGATCTGGCAGCTCGGCCCGTACAAGCCGTCGCAGGTGTCGGCGGGCAGCCAGCCCGACTTCTACATGATGTGGACCGAGGGCCTGGCCCGTATCTGGCCACCGTGGGAGTTCTACCCGTTCGGCCAC
>JBKOYU010000238.1:0-4963 GCA_046725575.1 Actinomycetota bacterium
TGCGATCGCCGAGATCGATGACGGCGGAGGTGACCTGATGCTCCGGTACACGCAGCGCGTCGATCGCACGGTCCACCTCGTCCGCGTCGGCGCCGTAGCGTAGTGCGTCGGCGCGCAGACGGTCGGTGCGATCCGCCATCGTTGTGGCAACTGCGGGGGCACAGTAGATCTCGGCTTGCTTGAATGCCGATGCGCCGAGAATGTGGTCAAAGTGGTTGTGCGTCAACATGATATGACTGACCTCACGGCCAGCCATGTCCCGCACGTCCCGGACGATCCGCTGCGCCTCGGACAGCGTCGTGCCGCTGTCGATCAGCACTGTCCCGTCCCGGCCGTAGACGAGGCCAACGGTCACGTCGAGAAACGGTAGACGGCACCGGAACACGCCGTCGGGAAGCCGCTCCCAGGCGATCGTCACTGCCCGAGCGTGAGCAGCTGCGCCGCGCGGTACTGCTCGAGCACCTGCGGCGTCGGGTCCGCGGTGTAAGACGCCGTCACCCCGAATGTCCACGACGGCGGCGAATCCTGTTGCGACAGTGTCCATGCCGCCTGTCTGGCCGCCCCGAGCGCGACGTATTCGGCTGGCGTCGGCACATGCACCGGTGCGCCAAGGATGGCCGGTGCGATGCGCCGGACGGCTTCCGAGCGCGCTCCCCCGCCAATCAGAATGATGCGTTGCACGTTGACACCCTGCGCTGAGATCTTGCCGATGCAGTACGCCATCGACGCCAGCAACCCTTCCACTGCAGCGCGAGAGACGTTGGCGGGCAGGAGATTACGTGTCGTCACGCCGTGCAACGCCCCCGCAGCCCCGGGCAGGTTCGGCGAGCGTTCGCCATCGAAGTACGGCACTAGGGTCAGGCCCTCGGCACCGGCGGGCGCCGACAACGCCAGCCGATCCAGCTCGTCGAAGTCGATGCCGAGCATCGTCGTCACCGCGGCCAGCACAGGCGCCCCGTTGAGGGTGCATACGAGCGGCAGCTGCCGTCCAGTGGCGTCGGCGAAGCCGGCGACGATCCCCTCAGGGTCATGCGGTGCGCGTTCTCCCACCGCGCTCACCACGCCGGACGTGCCGAGCGAAACGATGCAGTCACCGGTGCCCGCACCGAGGCCCAGCGCCGCCGCGGCGTTGTCGCCCGCCCCGGGACCGAGCACCGTTCCGGCCGTTGTCTGTCCCGCCGCGTCCCTCGGGCCAAGCACGGTGGGCAGCGCGGGCCGCCGTCCCCGCATCGCCAGCTCGAGCAGGTCGGGCTGGTAGCTGTCGGTCTCCGACGAGAAGTACCCGGTACCGCTCGCGTCGCTGCGGTCGGTGCGCAGCATGGTGATATCCGTCGAGCCGCTCAGCCGCCACGTCAGCCAGTCGTGCGGCAGGCAGACGGCCGCCGTCGCATCCGCGTGTGCAGGCTCTTGATCGGCGAGCCACCGCAGCTTGGTCGCCGTGATGGCCGCGACCGGCACCACGCCGATCCGCTTCGCCCATTCGCCAGGTCCGCCGAGTTCGTCGACGAGGTCGACCGCCGCCGCGCTTGAGCGAGTGTCGTTCCACAGCAACGCATTTCGAATCACCGCGCCAGTGCCGTCCAGGCACACCATGCCGTGCTGCTGGGCACCGACCGACGCCGCCGCCACATCGTCGAGACCCCCCGCGGCGCCGATGCTGGCCTGCAGCGCCGACCACCACAGCTGCGGATCGACCTCGGTGCCGTCGGGATGGGGCGAGGACGCGGACCGCGCTATCGCGCCGGTATCCGCATCGCAGACGACCACCTTGCAGGACTGGGTGGACGAGTCGATTCCCGCAACGAGTGCCACGCCTGCGAAGCTACTCCGGCGATGAGTTCACCGAACCCATGAGGTCAGTACCTGTATGCGAAAACTCGTGATCACCCAGAACATCACGCTGGACGGATCCATCGAGATGCTCGACGACTGGTTCGATCCTCAGCTCCAGGACGAGGATCTGCTCGAGGAGTCGCATCGCCAGGACTCGCAGGCCGACGCGCTGCTGGTCGGCCGTAAGACGTTCGAGGACTTCCGCGGCTACTGGCCCAAGCAGACCGACGACGCCACCGGTGTGACCGACTATCTCAACCGGGTGGCCAAGTACGTCGTGTCGTCGACAATGAGCGATCCGCAGTGGGAGAACTCGACCGTGCTCACCGGAGACCCCGTCGAGCGGGCCACCGAGCTGAAGTCGCAGCCGGGTAAGGAC
This sequence comes from Actinomycetota bacterium, assembly GCA_046725575.1. Taxonomy (GTDB): domain Bacteria; phylum Actinomycetota; class Actinomycetes; order Mycobacteriales; family Mycobacteriaceae; genus Mycobacterium. The sequence goes on from JBKOYU010000238.1 coordinate 2,213, forward strand.
ATCGTGCTGACCGGCAGCATCAGCCTGGCCCACGCGCTGATCGCGGGCGGGGTGGTCGACGAATACCGATTGTTCGTCTATCCGACCGTGCAGGGCCGCGGGCGTCGGCTCTTTCCCGACGGGACCGCGATTAGAAGGCTGACATTGGTGGAACCGCCGAAGTCGTTCCGGTCCGGCATCACGCTGCTGCGCTACGCCGCGTGAATGCCGTCGAATGGGACATGCCCGTCTGCCCGGCTGCCAGAATTGCCGGATGGGCGATGAGCATCCGGAGGGCGACGTCCGGTGGGACCCGGAACGCTCGGAAACCGAAACCGAACGACTGGACCGCAATTGGTCCCAGCTGTTACAGGAACTCCGCGTCGCGCAAACCGGCGTCCAGGTGCTTACCGGCTTCCTCCTCACCTTGCCGTTTCAACAGCGCTTCACCCAACTCGACGGCACCATGCGCACCGTCTACCTCATCACGGTCGCCTGCTCGATCGGCTCGACGACGTTGCTGGTGGCCCCGGTCGGTATGCACCGCTTGTTGTTCCGTCGGCACCGCATGGAGAGCGTGGTGTCCACCGCGCACATCTACGCGATCACCGGCCTGCTGCTACTGGCAATCGCTCTCGCGGGCGTCGCGGTCGTTATCTTCGACGCGGTGGCCGGAGCCACCGCGGCCTGGATCGCCGGCGGATGCGCGTTGGTTGCCCTAACGGGCGTTTGGTTTCTTCTGCCGCTGCGGCGCCGGATCAAAGCGGAGGCCGACCAGGGTTTGTGACCTGTCGGACCTGGGAACTCAGGGTCCATGTTGATCCGACGAATTGCGCGCCCAATGTTGTCGGCGGTCTTCATCAGCCGCGGCATCGATACTCTGCGCAGCCCCAAACCCGCCGCCGACGCGGCCCGGCCCACGCTCGAGGGTCTGAGCAAACTACCGGATCCCGTCGGTACAAATGTCCCGTCCGATGCCGAGAAGGTCGCCCGCATCAACGCGGCCGTGCAGATCGGTGGCGGGTTGCTGCTCGCCAGCGGCAAGCTGCCGCGCGTAGCCTCTGCGGCGCTTGCGCTCACCGTGGTGCCGGGAAGCCTTGGCGGACATACGTTCTGGAACGAGTCCGACCCGCACCGCAAGGCCGACGAACGTCGCGCGTTCTTGACCGACGTCAGTCTGATCGGCGGCCTGATCATCGCCGCCGTTGACACCGAGGGCAAACCATCGCTCGGCTGGCGCGGGCGGCGCGCCGCCCACAAGGTCTCCGAGGCCGTCACCGCAGCCCTGCCCGTCGGCGCGGCCACCGGCGGCGGTGCGCTCGCCGATAGTGCGCTGGCCGAAAAGGTGGGACACGGCCTGCAGGTCGGCGCCGAACGCGGCCGCGAATTCGCCCATGTCGCGCGCGAGCGCGGTGCGGAGTGGGCCGACGTCGCCCGCGAACGCGCACCTGTGCTGGCCGAGGCGGCCCGTGAACGCGGCGCAGAACTCGCCGAGTTGGCACGTGAGCGGGGCGCGGAATGGGCCGAAGTCGCGCGGGAGCGAGCCCCCGAACTGGCGGAGACGGCCCGCGAACGCGCAGGCGAATTCGCCGACACTGCCCGTACGCAGGTCAAGCACCGCCGCGGCCGCTGGAGCTAACCCGAATCGCGTTGCGCGCCAATGACCGGCTGTTGAGCTCGCGGCGCGTCAAACCGCTCACGATTGCCCATGTGAGCGGTACATTTGCCCCATGACAAGCGGCGACTTCCAACCCCAGCCCGGACAGTACGGCGAACCCGGCGGATATCCGCCACCCGGCGGTCAAGAACCCGGCGGCCTCGGCCTGCGGTTCGGCGCCCGGTTGATCGACGGCATAATTGTCAACATCGTGGCCTTCGTAATTGCGTTCGCGATCGGCTCGGTTACGAACTACTGGGTCACCGGCCTGTTCTCCGGGCTGCTGATGTTTCTGTACTTCTTGGCCTTCGAATCCACCCAGGGGTGGACGCCGGGCAAGAAGTTGCTGGGCCTGAGCGTGCGCGGCCCCGGAGGGGCGGCCAAGCCGGACATTCAACAGGCCGCGATCCGTAATGTCTGGACGTTGCTCAACATCGTGCCGTTCATCGGTGGTCTGCTGACGCTCGTCGCGGTCATCGTGATCGCGGTGACGATCAACAGCAGCCCGACCAAGCAGGGCAAGCACGACGAGCTCGCCGGCGGTACCCAGGTCGTCAAGGGCTGATCAACGCGAAACTGTATTCCAGCAGGGAAAGTGCGAGAAGGGGCCTGCTGGAATACAGTTTCGGCGCTAGATCGAACGTCTGGACGTCATATCACGATCCCGAGCAGCAGCACCAGCACCAGGCCGGTGACCGACAGCACGGTCTCCATGATCGACCACGACTTGATGGTCTGACCCACCGTCATGCCGAAGTACTCCTTGACGAGCCAGAAGCCGGCATCGTTGACGTGGGAGAAGAACAGCGAGCCGGCCCCGACCGCGAGCACGATCAGCGAGACCTCACCGGTGCTCATGCCTTCCACCAGACCCAGCATCAGCGACGATGCGGTAATGGTGGCCACCGTCGCGGAACCCGTTGCGAGCCGGATCAATACAGCCAGCACCCAGGCCAGCAGGATCACCGAGATACCAGTGCCCTTTGCCCAGTCCGCGAGCATCGTGCCGATACCGGTGTCCACCAGGACCTGCTTGAATCCGCCGCCGGCGGCGACGATCAGGATGATGCCGGCGACCGGGGGCAGCGACGTCTCAAGGCATTTGACGATCTGAT
>JBKOYU010000171.1:0-5368 GCA_046725575.1 Actinomycetota bacterium
GCAGTCGGCTGCCATCACAGTTATGGGCACAGTACGGCCTGGCCGGGGTGCTGGAATTCGAGGGCTTCGTGCGCGACGTCACGAACGCGGCCACCGGTTCCGGTGTCGCGATCGAACAGTTCCACCCCGAGTACGGGCTCAACCAGTTCGAGATCTCGCTGTCGCCTCAGTCACCGGTCGCGGCGGCCGACCAACTGGTGCTGATGCGGATCATCATCGGAAGGGTGGCCCGGCAATACGGGCTGCGAGTCAGCCTGTCGCCAGTGCCGTTCGCCGGCAGCGTCGGATCGGGTTCGCATCAGCACTTTTCGATGAAACGCGGCGAAGCTCCGCTGTTCTCGGACGGAACCGGAGTCGGCGGCATGACGCCCGACGGTGAATCGGCGATCGCCGGATTACTGGCGGGCCTTCGCGAAGCACAGGGCGTGTTGTGCGGCTCCGTCGTGTCGGGACTACGGATGCAGCCGGGCCATTGGTCGGGGGCGTACGTCTGTTGGGGGACCGAGAACCGGGAAGCCGCGTTGCGATACCTGATCGGCGGACCAAGCAATCCACAAGGCGCGAACGTCGAAGTGAAGGTCATCGACCCGTCGGCCAATCCGTACTACGCGACCGCCGTGATACTCGGGCTCGCCCTCGACGGCATCGAACGCAAACTGCCACTGCCGCCCGAGACGACCGTCGACCCAGCCACCCTCACCGACGACCAACGCAAACAGGCCGGCATCAAGCTGCTTGCGTCGAGCCAGGCGGACGCTATCGATGCGCTTGACCAATCCGCCTTGGTGCGAGGCATTCTCGGCGACGAGCCGGTCGATGCGGTGGTCGCGGTGCGACGCTACGAGCAGGAGAACTTCGGCGGCCTGGACCCGGACGCACTCACCGAGAAGTTCCGGCTGGCCTGGAGTGTATGAGGTTGACCGCGCTGGCCGAGCACATCGAGAGCGTGCCGCTGGTGGACCACCATGTGCACGGCTGCTGGCTGGAAACCCCTGACCGCGGACGGTTCGAGAACGGGCTGAACGAAGCCAATGTCGAGCCACTTGCCGACTTCGATTCCGCGTTCGACACCCAGCTCGGGTTCGCGGTCCGAGCGCATTGCGCACCACTGCTGGGGCTGCCGCGGCACGCCGACGCTGACACGTACTGGAGCCGTCGGAGCCAGCACACCGAGGATGCGCTGGCCAGGCTATTCCTGTCCGATGCCAAGGTGTCGGATTGGCTGGTGGACACCGGATTCGCAAGTGGGGTAGCGGATCTCGATGCGCTGGCCGCGCTGTCGGTCGGGCATGTGCACGAGATCGTCCGACTGGAGTCGGTAGCCGAGGAGGCGATTCAGGTATCCGGGGACTACGCCACGGCGTTTGCCCGCATCCTGGACGAGCGTGCGAAGACCGCGATAGCCACCAAGTCGATACTCGCGTACCGCGGCGGCTTCGACGGCGATCTGTCCGAACCGACGTCCGCGGAGGTCGCCGAATCAGCGCAACGGTGGCGGGACAGCGGTGACCCCCGGCTGACCGATCGGGCGCTGCTGCGATTCGGGCTGTATCAGGGTCTGCGCCTCGGCAAGCCGCTGCAGTTTCACGTCGGGTTCGGTGACCGCGACTGCGATCTGCACAGAACGAATCCGCTGTATCTGCTGGACTTTCTGCGCAACAGCGGCGACACCCCGGTCATGCTGCTGCACTGCTATCCCTACGAATGCGAGGCGGGATATCTGGCGCAGGCGTTCAACAACGTCTACCTGGACGGCGGCCTGGCGATCAACTACCTCGGAGCACGCTCGGCGCCGTTCATCGGCCGCCTGCTGGAGATGGCGCCGTTCCGCAAGATCCTGTACTCGTCGGACGGGTTCGGCCCGGCCGAATTGCACTGTCTCGGGGCTCGGTTGTGGCGCAATGGAATTCGCGACGTGATCCAAGGCTTCGTCGACGCCGACGACTGGGGCGAGGCCGATGCGATCCGGGTGGTCGACCTGATCGCGTACGGCAATGCGCGCCGCGTCTACGGGCTGGGCTGACTACCGCACTCCCCGAATCAACCGTCCAGGCCTGGCCCCGGTGTCGACGCCGTGGCGGCGGGTCACCGCTCCGCTGACCACGGTCGCGTCGTAGCCCCTGGCGCCCTGGATCAGCCTGCGGCCGCCGGCAGGCAGGTCGTACACCATCTTCGGCAATTCGAGGGTGAGGGCATCCATGTCGATGACGTTGAGGTCGGCCTTCTTGCCGGCCTCGATGACCCCGCGATCGGAGAGCCCGAAAAGCGTTGCGGTGTCCAGGGTCTGCTTGCGCACCACGTACTCCAGCGACAACTTCGGGCCACGGTGGCGGTCACGCGCCCAGTGGGTCAGCAGGAATGTCGGGTACGAGGCATCGCAGATCAGCCCGCAATGCGCGCCGCCGTCGGACAGCCCCGAAACGGCCGCCGGGTGCGTCAACATCTCGTAGATGGCATCGTGGTTGTCGGCGGCATAGTTGTAAAACGGCAACATCAAGAGCGCCGAGGCGTCGGATTCGAGCATCAGGTCGTACATGGTGGCCAGCGGGTCCTCGCCGCGGCGCTGAGCGATGGCTGCCACCTTCGAGGCCCGCGTCGTCACCGTTTCGCCGCCGCACTTCGACGATCCGACCGTCCTTGACGCCGATGTCGGCGCGGAACCGGTCGGCGCCCGTTCCGTCGACGACCGTCGCGCCGGTGATCTTCAGGTCGAACATCGCTCCTCCTCAGACCACGCCGGTCGCGTCGAACACCCACGACATGTCGGCAGTGGCGAAGTCCTCCATCCAGGACGGCGGCGCGGAGTTGGCCAGCGCACCCATGTCCCAGTAGTCCTTCCACAGCGTGATTTTGCCGTTCGCCACCCGGTGCACACTGACGAATTTCAACACCGCCGATTCGCCTGTGGGCCAGTGCCATTCCTCGTGATGCTCGTACATCACGTCCGTGCCGTTGTCGAGCATCAAGCCGTCGAAGTTCTGGTAGGAGGCAAGAGGCTCGAGACCGATCTTGAGTCGCTTGACTATGTCCTCGGGCCCGCGCGCCGCCGCCGTCGGGCCCACCGGCATGTCCAGATAGATGCAGTCGTCGGACAGGAACGTCTTCAGCGACTCCCAGTCACGGGCGGACAGCGCCTTCCACATTCCGAGAACCGTATCCTCAACTGACACTGACGAACTCACCTTCGGAAACGGGGACGGCCGGAGCCTTGTGCGCGGCGCGTAGGAATCGCCCGGTGCGTTGCGTGCCGACGACATCGGTTGGCTTGCCGTCGAGGAACACCGGACGGCCGCCGACGAACACGGCGTTGACGGTGGCGTCGTTGCGGTTGACCATGCGGGACAGCCCACCGTATTGCTCGACCCTGTCCTCGGCGTAGTCATCCAGCGTCGCGTCGAGGCGTTCGGGGTCGATGACCACCAGGTCGGCCCGGTCGCCGATGCGCAGGCCGAGCGGTCGCGCTTCCAGCGCCTGGATGTACTCCTCGGCGTTCGTCCAGGTCTTGTGTTCGTCGACGGCGCCGATGACGTGTTCGCGGGGGATTGCCTCGACTCGGCCGAAGATGTCGCCGGCATCCACGCCGTCGACGTGGACGGTCGACAGCGAACACGATGCCAGCATCACGGTCGTGACGCCGTGGCGTAACGACTCGGTCAGCGCCGGACCGTTGAGCACCTCGATGTCATAGTGGGTGTGGATGTCGAGCATGCCCGGCAGCACCCACTTGCCGGTCGCATCGATGACCCGCGGGCAGTCCTTATCGTCCAGGTCATCCGGCGAGATCGCCACGACGTCGCCATCGCGGATGCCGATGTTGCGCACCGATGACGGGGCGCCGGTGCCGTCGAACCAGCGGCCGTCACGAATGATGGTGTCGTAGGTCACCAAGTCATAGAACAGCGCGTGCTGGCGGGTGTCAACGAAATCCGTGAACAGATTCGAAAAAATGTCTACTGTCGAATGACCTGCGGTTATATCTCCGCCCAGCCGTCCGGCTGGTGGCCGTCGATGTCGGTGAAGCCGTATTCGCGGGCCAGTTCGGCGGACGTGACCGAGCGCTGGTTCCAGCGCGACCGGTTCTCGTCGGCGGCCATTGCGGCGATGCCACGTCCGACGTATCGCGGCGACTCCGAGACCGCGAATCCCGGGGGAGCGGTGGGGCCGTCGGACCGGTTCGGGTCCAGCGCGGTCTGCCAGTTCTCCTCCGTGACGCCCCAGTTGTCGAGCATCATCTCCGAGCGCAGCCAGCCGGGCGTGACGGCGACGGCGGTGGCGCCGAACCGCGTGAGTTCGTGGCCGAGGCTGTAGCCGAGCCGGTTCACCGCGACCTTTGACAAGTCGTAGAAAACCGAGATCCGGTACATGTGATCGTTGTATTCCTTTGTCCCGTCGGTCACTTCGACGTGCAGTCCGCCGGGCCGCGTGACAAGCAGCGGCAACAGGCAGTGGGCGGTGATGAGGTGGGTGTCGATGGCGAGCGACAGTATTCGTAGACCATCGTCGAGGTCGTGCTCCCAGATCGGCCGGTTCCATGTCGGCGGGTGACCCTTGAGCACCTCGGCGCCCCAGATGTCGTTGACCAGGATGTTGATGGCGCCGTGGTCGTCGCGGATGCGATTGGCGAGGGCCTGCACCTGCGCGATGTCGAGGTGGTCGACCTGGATCGGGACGCCGACGCCACCGAGTGACGTGACCAGCTCCGCTGTCTCTTCGATGGTTTCTGGCCGGTCGTAGTCGGACTGCATGTTGCCGGCGACGCTACTGCGGCCGGTACAGATCACCGTCGCGCCTGCTTCGCCGAGCGCGGCGGCGATACCACGACCGGCTCCGCGGGTGGCGCCTGCGACGAGCGCTACGCGGCCGCGCAGCGCATCTGCATCCGGCATCCAGTTCATAGGGGCATACTCGCGAATGTGACACCCCTACAGCGCTATATCGCCGAAGAAATTGCCACTGATCATGTCGATGGTCTGTTGTCTCGACGCGAAGCCCTGCGCCGGCTGGCACTGCTCGGGGTGAGCACCGCGGCGGCCACGGCACTGATCGCCGCGTGCGGCGAGAACAAGAAGACCACCTCAAACGCCCCGGTGACGTCCAGCGGACCCGCAACCTCCCCATCGGTGCCGCCGGGAATGGCGAAGGCGTTGCCGACCTCACCGATCACCTGGGCCGGGCCGCAGGGTCAGCTACAGGCCGCGTGGGCAGAGGCGCCGAATGCACGCGGCGGCATCCTGGTCATCCACGAGAACAAGGGCCTCAACGACTGGGTCCGGTCGGTGGCGGGCCGGTTCGCCGGCATCGGCTACTCGGCCCTGGCGATCGATCTGCTCTCGGGCCAGGGCGGCACGGCGAAGTTCACCGACCCGGC